>CAYMNX010000587.1:0-6975 GCA_964391905.1 uncultured Rhizobiaceae bacterium | reverse complement strand
GGATATAGGGTCGGTTCTGGCGGTCGATTCCGCTATAGCGAGGCTGCACCATGCGCAACCGGCGCGCCTCGCTCAAATCGATGCGCGGCAAGCCGAAGCGGACATGATCGAAAAGCGATTGCAGCTGAGGCCAGATGGCGACGAGCAGGAGCAAGGCCATCGCGATCGCCGGCAGCGTCCATTTGGTGCGGTGGACGAAGCGGCTGTGGTTGCGTCCATCATCGAGTCGCAAGCGCCGCCGCAAATTCGTCCGCAGCGTGATCGCGGACTGCAGCGGTCCCCTCATGCGACGCCAGCTCTCAGGCAATCGTGGATGTGAAGAATGCCGAGCGGCCGCTTCTCGGCATCGACGGCGAAAAGACTCGTGATCGCGTCTTGATTCATGCGGCCCAGCGCTTCGGCCGCGAGTGCTTGCGGCCGAATGGTTTTCGGCTGCTTGTTCATCACCTTCTCGACCGGCGAGCGCAGCAGCGCATCGCCCATGTGGCGACGAAGATCGCCATCGGTAACGATGCCGACGAGCTTGCCCGCGGCATCGACGACGCCGACGCAGCCGAAGCTCTTCGCGGTCATGATCAAGATCGCCTGGGCCATGCCCGCGCCCAGCGGCACGGTCGGCACGGCTTCGCCGCCATGCATGATGTCTTTGACGGTGAGGAGCTGGCGGCCGAGCTGACCGCCCGGGTGAAGGCGCTGAAAATCGGTGGCCGAAAAGCCCTTGCGCTCGAGCATCGCGACCGCCAGCGCATCGCCCAAGGCCAGCATCATCGTCGTCGAGGTCGTCGGAGTCAGCCCCATTGGGCAGGCCTCGTCCCAGGCCGGCAGGACCACGGCGACGTCGGCGGCTTCCGCCAGGGTGCTGGCCTCGCGTCGCGTCATCGCGACGAGGGGGATGCGGAAGCGGCGGCTATGCGCGACGATGGCGCTGAGTTCCGCCGTATCGCCGGAATTGGACAGGGCCAGAACGGCATCGCCCGGCGCGATCATGCCGAGATCGCCGTGGCTTGCCTCGCCCGGATGAACGAATTGCGCCGGCGTGCCGGTCGAGGCCATGGTCGCGGCGATCTTGCGGGCGATATGGCCGCTCTTGCCCATGCCCGTCACGGTAACACGCCCTTTGGTCGCGGCAAGCAGGTCGACCGCTTCGGCAAAATGCTGGTCGAGCCCATCGATCAAGGCTGAAAGGCCGGCGATCTCCGTCCGCAAGACACGGCGGGCGACGGCTACGGCATTATCGGTCGCGTCTTTCGGCATCAGCCGGCGATACTCGCTCGTCCCGTTCGGTCAAGATGCCAAGCGAAAATAAACCCCGCTGGGCACAACGAACCGTTCCCCACGTTTATTCAGTACGTCAGCCCCCAGATAGGCGGGACTATGCCCGTCCATCCCTGTCCGGTCAATCGAACGGGGCGAGAACGGCGTTTATGCCGCGGTGCAGGGATGGGCGTCAATGCTCGAAAATATCGGCATTTTCATAGCCGATCAGGTCAAGCAGCGCCCGTGTCGGCAAGAACCCGAAGCAGGAGAGCGCGAGCTGCTGCCGGTTCTCGCGGATGAGCATCTCATCGAGCTTTGCCTTCAGGGCGTGGAGATGGAGCACGTCGGAAGCGGCGTAGCGCTTTTGCTCCTCGGTCAGGACCGGCGCGCCCCAGTCCGAGGTCTGCTGTTGCTTCGAAAGCTCGATCCCCAAGAGCTCGCGGCAAAGATCCTTCAGCCCGTGCTTGTCGGTGAAGGTGCGGGCGAGCTTCGAGGCGACCTTGGTGCAATAAACGGGCGCGGCGACCGCGCCCAGATAATGCGCCAGGACGGCGATGTCGAAACGCCCGAAATGGAAGAGTTTGAGCACTTTCGGATCGATCAGGAGCGCACGCAGATTGGGTGCCGCATAATTGCCGGGCGCGAATTGGACGAGGTGCGAGATGCCGTCGCCCGCTGACAACTGAACGAGGCAGAGCCGGTCGCGATGGGGGTTGAGACCCATCGTCTCGGTATCGATCGCGACGCTCGTCCCGAACGTGACTTCGGCGGGCAAATCACCTTGATGGAGATGAATGGTCACGGCCACCTAATCCGGCGAAGAGGGCAGGTCGAATGCCCAAACGTCCTGGTGCCCTGGAGAAGACTCGAACTTCCACGACCTTTCGGCCACTAGAACCTGAATCTAGCGCGTCTACCAATTCCGCCACCAGGGCGCCGCCCCGTGATTAGGGGGCGGCCTCGGCGATGTCAATCTCGTCATCGCCGCTCTGCGTCCTCTCGAAACGCTCTGAGCGCTGTAGTATAGAACCTCCCCATGATGCTGCGGCGTGTAACAGTCTTCGGGGCAACGGGATTCATCGGACGCTATATCGTCAAGCGGTTGGCGGGCGAGGGCGTCGTGATCGCGGCCTGTGCCCGCCATGCGCGTGATGCCGGTTATTTGCGGCCGATGGGCGATGTCGGACAGGTGGCGCTGCTCGATGTCGATCTGATGGATGAGCGCGCCTTGGCCGCCGTGGTCGCGGGATCGGATGCGGTGGTGAACGCGGTCGGCATCCTTTACGAGCGCGGCAAGCGGAGCTTCGATGCAATCCACCGCCAAGGGCCGGCGCGCCTTGCGGCCGCGGCGAAGGCCGCCGGGGTCAAGCGCTTCGTCCACATTTCGGCGATTAACGCGGATCGCGATGCTCCAGCCGCCTATTCCCGCAGCAAGGCCGCCGGTGAGGACGCAGTGCGCGCGGCCTTCCCCGATGCCGTCATTTTGCGCCCGGCCCTCGTCTTCGGGCCGGAGGATTCGTTCTTCAATCGCTTCGCCGCGATGGCGCGCTATGTCCCGGCGCTGCCGTTGATCGGCGGCGGCGAAACCAAGTTTCAGCCGGTCTATGTCGATGATGTCGCCGCCGCCGTGGTGGCCGCGCTGACGCGCGTCGACGCGCCGGGCCGGACCTATGAAATCGCGGGGCCGGTCGTCTTCAGCCTGAAACAGTTGTTCGCGCTGCTCCTCCACATCATCGGTCGCCGCCGGTTGCTGGTGCCGGTACCCTTCGGCTTGGCGAGCCTCGAGGCCTTCTTCCTCGAGCTGCTGCCGAAGCCGCCGCTGACGCGCGACCAGGTACGGATGTTGAAGCGCGACGCGGCGGCGCATCCGGGGATGCCGGGTCTCGCCACGCTTGGCATCACGCCGCAGGTCCTCGAACTGGTGCTGCCTTCCTATCTCGATCGCTATCGTCGGCCGGGACGCAGCTACCGGCCAAGCCCCGCCTGATCAGGCAAAGGATGAATTCGGCTCCTTGAGGAAGGCTTCTTCCGCGGCGCTCGAGTGACGCCCGAGGATGGGGTTGCGGTGCGTAAAGCGGCCGAAGCGCGCGATGATTTCATAATGGCGCTTCGCATAGTCGAGCGACTCGGCACAGGCGGGATCGCGGGCCAAAGCCGTGTAGAGCGCAACGCTTCTCTCCTGATCGGCAAGGTCTTCGCTGTGCTCGAAGGGGAGATAGACGAACTGCCGCCAGACCGCGGGAAGCGAACGGTCGAAGCCCCGTGACAAGGCTTCCCTTGCGACATCGCGTGCCAGAGGATCCGTCGCGAAGGCCTCGGGGCTGTTGCGATAGAGGTTCCGCGGCAATTGGTCGAGCAGGAGGATCAAAGCAAGGCAAGGCTCGGCTTCGCGCGCCCAATCGGCGCAACTGCCGCCGGCGGCGCGTTGCTGCAGTGTTAGAAAGCGGCGGCGGATTTCATTATCGAATTGGGCATCAATCCGAAACCATTCGGGACGCTGGCGAAAGCGCTCGGGAGCGCCCGGGGCTCCGAACCAGAAATCGATCAGCGCGGTCGCCTCGCTGCGTTCAGCCTCGGTCATCATCGCGCGTACCGCGTCGCTCGAATCACCGCGAATCGGCTGCAGGATGTTTTTGCACTGGCGGCGGTTTTGAGTACCATGGCGTGAACCATGCGCCTCCTCTATCACCTTTGGCTATCCCCCTTCTCGCGCAAAATTCGCCTCGTGCTGCAAGAGAAAAATCTCGACTTCTCGATGAAGATCGAGAAGGTGTGGGAGCGGCGCGCCGAATTCCTCGCCCTCAACCCGGCGGGCGAGGTCCCGGTGCTCATTGAGCCCGACGGCACCGTCCTCGCCGAGGCCGGCGCGATCGCCGAATTTCTCGACGAGACCTACCGTGAAAAGCTGCTTCTGGGCCTGAACCCGCTCGACCGCGCCGAGGTACGCCGTCTGGTTGCGTGGTTCGACGTCAAGATGAACCGCGAGGTCACCGAGCATCTGATCGGCGAGAAATTCATGAAGCGCTTCCTCGGCTTCGGCGTGCCGGACTCGGCGGCGATCCGCGCGGGGAAGACCAATCTGCGCTACCATCTCGACTACATCGCTTATCTTGCCGAGCGGCGGCGTTGGCTCGGCGGCGATCATTTCTCGCTCGCCGATATCACGGCGGCGGCGCATCTCTCCGCGCTCGATTATCTCGACGATGTCGCGTGGGACGAGCACGAGCCGGCCAAGGAATGGTATGCCCGCGTCAAGTCGCGGCCGAGCTTTCGCCCGATCCTGGCCGACCATATTCCGGGCGCACCGCCCCCCAAGCACTACGCCGATCTCGACTTCTGATCGCCGCGACGATCAGTGGCTCGATTTGCCTTCGGCGCCGATTGCGGCGCTTTGAGCGGCGGGATCGTCGGCAAGCCGCGTCAGATTGCCTTTCGCCGCCTGGGCTTCGGGCGAATCGGGCGCGAGTTCCTCGACCCTTTCCCAATCGGCCTTGGCGCCGGCGAAATCGCCTTTCAGCCGCCTGATGTTGCCGCGCTCCAAGAGGCCGGCGACTGCGTCTGGCTGCAGCGTCAGCGCACGTTCGACATCGTCGAGCGCCAAGTCGAGGCTATCGAGCTGGCGGTAGGCGGAGGCGCGATAGATGAGCGCGTCGGCGCGGTTCGGCGCGATGTCGAGCACATGATTGAGATCGTCGATGGCCTCGAAGAATTTCCTGTTGAGGGCCAAAGCCTCGGCGCGATCGATCAGGATCTCCGGATCGTTGGGCTTGAACGAAAGCGCCGCATCGAAATCGAGCTTCGCCTCGGTCGGCTTTCCCGCGAGCAGCCAGGCCGAGCCCGCTTGCTCAAGCGCGCCGCCGCGCAAGCCGGGATCGGCTTGCATCATCGCGCCAGCCAGGCCCTCGAGCCGCGTCGCCGCCTCGGCATATTTCTTTTGTCCGATGAGCGCGACCGCGGCGCAGTGATCGGCGGCAAAGCCGCCGCCGAGATTGCGCCAGGTCTGGGCTTGCTCATAAGCGCGCTGCGGGTTGGAGTGGGCCAGCGCCAGGCATTGGTCATATTGCTGCGGTGGCGGCGGTGCCATCGGCGGCGCCGCTGCCGCGGCGAGCGGCGCGGCCGGCTGGGCCGCCGCCATCGTCGCGCCGAGCATCCACATAACCGCGGCACAGGAGAAGGCTCGACACCCGCTGCGGCTCCTATTCACCCGGTTCGCGGAGGGCATGAGCGGTGTCGATAGCGCCGGTGGCGGGCGCTGCGGCGGGCGCGCGCGAGAACACGTGCCGCAATTTTTCGAGATAGAGATAGATCACCGGCGTGATGAAAAGCGTCAGCGATTGCGACACGACCAGACCGCCGACGACCACGAGGCCCACGGGGCGGCGCAGCTCCGAGCCCTCGCCGAAGCCGACGGCGATCGGCAAGCCGCCCATGATCGCCGCCATGGTGGTCATCATGATCGGGCGGAACCGCAACAGGCAGGCCTCGAAGATCGCGTCATCGGCCGTGACGTTGCCGGAGCGCTGCCGGTCGATCGCGAAGTCGATCATCATGATCGCGTTCTTCTTCACGATGCCGATCAGCATGACGATGCCGATGATGGCGATGACGCTCATATCGTGGTGGAACAGCATCAAGGTCAGCAAGGCGCCGAGGCCGGCGGCGGGAAGGCCGGACAGGATCGTAATCGGGTGGATGAAGCTCTCGTAAAGAATGCCGAGCACGATATAGATGACGAGCACGGCGGCGGCGAGCAGCATGCCCTGGCCCTGAAGCGCTTGCTGAAAGACCTGGGCGTTGCCCTGGTAGCTCGTATTGACCGTGACCGGCAGATTGACCTCGCGCTCGAGCTGCGCGATTTCCTCGACCGCGGTGCCAAGCGAGAAGCCGGGCTGCAGGTTGAATGAGATGGTGACCGAGGGCAATTGACCCTGGTGGTTCACCGTCACCGGCCCGAGTCCCGAGCTGATGCTCGCAAGCGCGCCCAGCGGCACGGCTTGGCCGGTCGAGCCCTTCAAGTAGATCTTCGAGAGATCAGAGGGCGATTGCTGAAACGCCTTGTCGATTTCGAGAATGACGTAATAGCTGTTGGATGGCTCGTAGATCGTCGAGATCTGTCGCGCGCCGAAGGCGCTGTAGAAGGTGTTCTTGATCTGGTCGAGCGTGATGCCGAGCTGCGAGGCCTTATCGCGATCGATATTGACGATCGCGAGGCGATTGCGCAGCTGCAGATCGGAATTGACGTCCTGGAAGCCGCGGAGCTGCGCCACCTTCTCGCGCATCAACTGGCCATAGTGGTAAAGCTCGTTGGTGTCGCTGTCTTGCAGCGTATATTGATAGGCGGCCTTGGCCGGCCGGCCGCCGAGATTGATGTTCTGCAAGGGCTGGAAATAGGCGTTGATGCCGGGAATGCGCGCCATCTTGGGGCGGAGTTCCTGGATTATCTGGGTCGCCGACAAGGCACGCTCGGCACGCGGCTTCAGCTGGATGAACAGCCCGCCGGTGTTGAGCGACTGATTGCTGCCCGAGACGCCGTTGAAGGCCATCACGTCGCTGATATTGGGATCGGCGAGGAGCGTCTTGCTGGCTTCGAGCGTATGCTCCGCCATGCTGTCGACCGAGATGTCCTGCGCCGCCTCGATATAGCCGAGGATCGTGCCGGTATCCTCGATCGGGAAGAATCCTTTCGGAATCGTCGCGAAGAGATAGCCCGCCAAGGCG
>CAYMNX010000586.1:0-1510 GCA_964391905.1 uncultured Rhizobiaceae bacterium | reverse complement strand
AACGCCTCAAGCCTCAGCAACGCCCAGAAGCGCCTGTGCAGTAACTACGACGCGTAGCGCGCGGCTCCTCGCCGAGGGGGCTGGCGCCGGGACGGCCGACAGGCTAAGCGTATTGTATGAACACTACACCTCTGACGGTCGACCTGCCGCATTCGCTTGGCGCCGCGGAGGCGAAGCGGCGGATCGCGGCCGGCTCCGACAGTCTCGCGGCTCATCTCCCCGCCGGCGCGCAGGTCCGCTCCGCCTGGACCGGCGAGCGGCTGGCGATGCAGGTGCTGGCGATGGGGCAGGAGGTCAATGCCGGGATCGAGGTGCATGAGGCCTTCGTGCGGGTCGAGATGCTGCTGCCGCCCGCGCTCGGCTTCCTGCGGCCGCTGATCGAGGCGGGCGTCCGGCGCGGCGGCACGGCGATGCTTGAGGACAAGCGCGGCTGACGCCTCTTGCCTCGCGGGGCGCGGGCGCTAGCATCTTTCCAAAAGCGGCCTGGGAGAGGCGGATGCGGCATGTCGCGGTGATCGGGTCGGGTCCGGCCGGCTATTACAGCGCGGAGGCGCTCCAGAAGCAGTTCGGCGACGATGTGCGGATCGACATGATCGATCGCATGCCCGTGCCCTACGGCCTCATCCGCTTCGGCGTCGCGCCCGATCACCAGTCGATCAAGGCGGTATCGAAGCGCTATGAGAAGGTCGCGCTCAGCGACAATGTCCGCTTCGTCGGCAATGTCCTCGTCGGGCGCGACGTTTCGATCGCCGAGCTGCTCGGCCTCTACGATGCCGTCATCCTGGCGACCGGGGCGCCGCACGATCGCAAGCTCGACATTCCCGGCGCGGATCTGCCCGGCGTGATCGGATCGGCCGCCTTTGTCGGTTGGTATAACGGCCACCCGGAATTCGCCGATCTCGATCCGCCGCTCGGCGTCGCGTCGGCGGCGGTGATCGGTAACGGCAATGTCGCGCTCGATGTCGCGCGCATCCTTTCGAAGACGCGGGACGAATTCGCCGGATCGGATATTGTCGGCCATGCGCTGGACGCGCTGGAGGCCTCGTCGATCCGCACCGTCCATGTGCTCGGCCGGCGCGGGCCGCATCAGATCGCGATGACGCCGAAGGAGCTTGGCGAGCTCGGCCATCTCGCCGATGCCGTTCCCGAGGTCGATCCGGACGATTTCCCGCCCGCGATGGACGATTCGCTGCTCGAGCCGGGGCTCCGCAAGTCGGTGAGCCACCTGCGCGAGTTTGCGGGGCTGCCGGGCGGCAAGCGCAAGCGCATCCTCTTCGATTTCTTCGCCAAGCCGCTCGCCATCGAAGGCGAGGGCAAGGTCGAGCGGCTGATCGTCGAAAAGACGATGCTCGACGAGCGCAAGGCGGCGGTCGGCACCGGCGAGACCTATGCGATCCCGTGCGGGATGATCGTCACCTGCATCGGCTACCAGACTCCGCCGATCGAAGGCGTGCCCTACGAAACGGATCAGGGCCGCTTCGCTAATGCCGACGGGGTGATCGGCGGCGGG
>CAYMNX010000585.1:0-3596 GCA_964391905.1 uncultured Rhizobiaceae bacterium | reverse complement strand
CGCACGGAATCGTGCTCAAACGCCGCACCAACGCGCTTCCGACCATGCCGCGATGCCCCGCGACGAAGATGCGCCGGCCGGCGAGCGGAAAAATGACAGGGGATGCCATGCTCAGCCCCCTCCGATTGCCGCCGTGCCGCGCGCCGGCCGGTTGTAGCCGGCGGTCTTCAGCGTGCGTTCCTCGCGGGCCAGATCGAGGTCATGCGCCACCATCATCCGGATGAGCTCCTTGAAATCGACCCGGGGGGTCCAGCCGAGCCGCGTGCGCGCCTTCGATGCATCGCCTTCGAGTGCGTCGACCTCGGTCGGGCGCAGATAGCGCGCGTCGCGCTCGACATGCTTTTTCCAATCGAGACCGGCCTCGGCGAAGGCCGTCTCGACGAGCTCGCGCACGCTATGGGACTGGCCGGTCGCGATCACGTAATCGTCGGGGCGATCCTGCTGCAGCATGCGCCACATTGCCTCGACATAGTCGCCGGCAAAGCCCCAGTCGCGGCGCGCCTCGAGATTGCCGAGGAAGAGCTTCTCCTGCAGCCCTTCTTTGATGCGCCCAACGGCACGGGTCACCTTTCGGGTGACGAAGGTCTCGCCGCGGCGCGGGCTTTCATGATTGAACAGAATCCCGTTGCAGATGAAAAGGCCATAAGCCTCGCGGTAATTGACGGCATACCAGTGCGCCGCGACCTTGCTCACCGCATAGGGGCTGCGCGGATAGAAGGGCGTTCGCTCGTTCTGCGGCGGCGGGGCGGCACCGAACATCTCCGACGATCCGGCCTGGTAGTAGCGCAACTTTTTCCCGCCATTGGCGGCGTGATCGCGAAGCGCGTCCAAGAGCCGCAACGTCCCGAGCGCCACGACATCGGCGGTGTATTCGGGCACCTCGAACGATACCTTGACATGGCTTTGCGCGCCGAGATTGTAGACTTCGTCGGGATCGACCTTCTCGAGCACGCGGCGCAGCGCCGTGCCGTCGGTCAGGTCGCCGTAATGGAGGGCGAGGTTTTCGCCGGAGAGGTGCGGGTCGTGGTAGACATGATCGATGCGGTCGGTGTTGAAGAGGCTGGCGCGGCGCAACAGCCCGTGAACCGCATAGCCCTTGGCAAGAAGAAGCTCGGTCAGATAAGCGCCATCTTGACCGGTGATGCCGGTAATGAGGGCTTTTTTCGCCATGCTTCGACCGCTCCCGTCTTGGATCGCGCCGGATATTAGGTCAAATCCGCGCTCCTGGCGACCGCTTGGCCATTCATCGCCTTCCGCCTTACAATGAGCGGGTTGCGACGAGGACAGATATTATGAAGTGGCAAGCACGACGGGAGAATTTTCGCGCCTTATTGGCCGGCACGCGCTGTTTTCATCCCGCCTCGATTTTCGATCCGATCTCAGCGCGGATCGCCGAAGATCTGGGTTACGAGATCGGCATGTTTTCAGGCTCGGTCGCATCCTTGGCCGTGCTCGGCGCGCCCGATCTCGTGGTCATGACGCTCTCCGAATTTGTCGCCCAGGCGCTGCGCATCAATCGCGCGGGCAATTTGCCGCTTATGACCGATGCGGATCACGGCTACGGCAACGCCCTCAATGTCCGGCGTACCGTTGAGGAGCTCGAGATCGCCGGGGTCTGCGGCCTTTCGATCGAGGATACGGTTCTGCCCGTTGCCTACGGCGCGCCAGACAAGCCGCAGCTCCTCTCGATCGAGGAAGGCGTCGGCAAGATGCGCGCCGCGGTATCGAGCCGACAGGACAAAAGCCTGGTCATTGTCGGCCGCAGCTCGTCGATCGCCGTGACGGGCCTTGCCGACACGATCGCGCGCGCCAAGGCCTATGAGGCGGCCGGGGTCGATGCATTCTTCGCCGCCGGGCTGAAGACGCGGGCCGATCTCGAAGCGCTGGCGAGCGCCATCCGGATTCCACTCGTCATGGGGCCGCCGACGCCGGAGCTTGAGGATCTCGACTATCTCGCGCGGCACCGCACGCGGATTTGCATTCAGCCTCATTTGCCGATCGCCGCCGCCGCGCGCGCCGTTTACGAGACGATGAAGGCGCTGCGCGAGGGCATGGCGCCCGCGGCGGTGCCGGGCGTCGCGTCGGCAGAGCTGATGAAGTGCGTGACCCGCGATGCCGACTACCGCCGCTGGATCAAGGAATTTCTTGGTGGGGCATGAGCAGATGCCGGATCGATGCGGCTCATGATGCGCTTTCGCACCATCGTCACCTTGCTGCTGACGGCGCTCATCCTGGCTTGGGGCGCAGGGCGGGCGGTATTGGGCAAGCCCGCGTCGGTCGATCGCTACGTCGTGATCGAGGGCGACACGCTCGCCCTGCTGCCCAAGAGCTGCATCTATACGGTCGTGAAGCTCGGCTGCCCAGCGCAGCGGCTGCGACTTGAAGGCGCCGACGCGTTCGAGAGCAAGCAGACCTGCCGTGACGCGCTCAATCACGTCTGGGCCTGCGGCGAGGCGGCAACCGAAAGATTGCGGCAGCTCGTGAACCGTCCTGATTTCAGCTGCCGCGTCGACCCCGAATTCATCGACCGGCATGCGCGCGAATTCTCCGTCTGCTTCACCGACGGTCGGGACGTCGCGGCAATTCTGGTGCGCGAAGGCCTCGCTTTCGCCTATGGCCGCGACCGGCAGTATCTTCCGCTGGAGAACGAGGCAAAGGAAGCGCGGCGCGGCGCCTGGGCGGGCCACTTCGTGCGCCCACAATATTTCCGCCAAGGCGCGAGCTGAACCTCAGCTTTTCTCTTTGGAATGGCTGAACCTGGCTAGGTCTGCACAGATACCTTGCGGCGCCATGCGGTGACTGTACGGTGTGTCAGCATTCCGACAAAACCGTTGCCGCGGAGGGGATAGGTGGCAAGGGCGCGCAGCGACAAGGACGCGGCACCGGCGAGATTGCGCGCGTAATAAGCGGCGGCGGCTTCTTCGACGAGCAGGGTCGAATCGAATTTTCGCCCGTCAATCCAGGAGCGGCGGTACCACATGGCGCGATGTTTCTCGCGAATTCGTGTCGTTGCCGCTGTGACCCGTGCAAAGCTCGGATCGCCCGCTTTATGTACGATCGCCAACGGCTCTTGCACGACGTGTAGGGAATGGGCTGGCAGGTAGCGCATGAGCCATTCCCAATCCTCGAGCCGGGGTAACTCGGGATCGAGCAGCCCGACCGCGGAAAACGCTTCGCGCCGCGCCAAGAGCGTCGAACCGAGGCCGAGCGGACAACCCCAGACGAGTGCATCGAGGGTCGCGTCGCGAGGCGTGGGCAGAAGCCGCCGTATCTCTCCGGTCCGGTAGTCTTGAATTATATAGCCGGTGACGCTCGCCAAGTTTTGCTCTGGGCATGGCGAATTGAGGAGTGCGTCATATTGCTCGGCGAGCTTGCGATGATCCCATTCATCGTCGCTGTCGAGGAACGCGATCCAATCGCCGCGGGCCGCTTCGATCCCGGTGTTGCGGGCCGCCGACGCACCGCGATTATTCGCATGCTGGAGGATTTTAATTCGCGAGTCGTGCAATTCTGCGACGACATCGGGTGTTCCATCGCTGGATCCGTCATCGACGATCAAGATCTCGTCGGGCGGCATCGTCTGGCTGAAGACGCTT
>CAYMNX010000584.1:0-1628 GCA_964391905.1 uncultured Rhizobiaceae bacterium | reverse complement strand
TCCCAACAGCCACTATGTGACGCCGAAGCCGACCCTGCGTCAGGCGATCGAGGAGATGAAGCGCGATTTAAAGCTCCGCCTCGCCGAGTTCCGCGCGCAGGGCAAGCTCCTCGAGGCCGAGCGCTTGGAGCAGCGCACGACCTTCGATATCGAGATGATCGCCGCGACCGGCAGCTGCGCCGGGATCGAGAACTATTCGCGCTACCTGACCGGAAGGAAGCCGGGCGAGCCGCCGCCGACCTTATTCGAATACCTGCCGAAGGACACGCTCGTCTTCATCGACGAGAGCCATGTCACCATCGGCCAGCTTCATGCCATGTATCGCGGCGACTATGCGCGGAAATCGATCCTCGCCGAATACGGCTTCCGCTTGCCCGCCTGCGTCGATAACCGGCCCTTGAAATTCGAGGAATGGAACGAGTTTCGCGGCCAGACGATCTATGTCTCGGCGACGCCGGGCCCGTGGGAGCTGGAGCGCACCGGCGGCCAATTCGCCGAGCAGGTGGTGCGGCCGACGGGCCTCGTCGATCCTTCGCCGATCGTGCGCCCGGTCGAGAATCAGGTCGACGATCTGATGGCCGAATGCCGTGAGGTCGCAAAGCGCGGCTATCGCGTCCTGGTCACGACCCTCACCAAGAAGATGGCCGAGGCGCTGACCGAATATTTCCACGAGAACGGCATCCGCGTGCGCTACATGCATTCGGATGTCGACACGCTGGAGCGGGTCGAGATCATCCGCGACCTGCGCCTCGGCGTCTTCGACGTCCTCGTCGGCATCAACCTCCTGCGCGAGGGGCTCGACATCCCGGAATGCGCGCTCGTCGCGATCCTCGATGCCGATAAGGAAGGCTATCTGCGCTCGCGCACCTCGCTCATCCAGACGATCGGCCGCGCCGCGCGCAATGTCGATGGCCGCGTCATCCTCTATGCCGATACGATCACCGAGAGCATGAAGCAGGCGATGGACGAGACCAATCGCCGGCGCGAGAAGCAGCAGGCCTATAACTTGGCGCATGGCATCACGCCCGAGAGCGTCAAGCGCGCGATCGGCGACATTCTCGACAGCATCTACGAGCAGGATCACGTCACCGTGGGTCTTGGCGAGAGCGATGCGCCACATTACCAAGGCTCCAACCTCAAGGCGGTGATCGAGGATCTCGGGAAGCAGATGCGCCAGGCGGCGGCCGATCTCGAATTCGAGGAAGCGGCGCGGATCCGCGACGAGATCAAGCGGCTCGAGGAGATGGATCTCGGCCTCGGCAGCCCGCGCGACGCGGCCGAGAATCACAAGCCCAATATGACGCGCGGCCGCTCGACCGCGGGCCGCGCCGGCACTTCGGCCAAGGAAATCGCCAAGCGCAAGGCGCGCCAACGGTGGAGAGATCGGCGCGCATGATCTTCGATCTGCTCATGACCGCGACGTTTTTTGTTGTCGTCATTCCCGCGCAAGCGGGAATCGAGGGAAACAGCGCGCCGCTTGCCCTGGGTCCCCGCTTTCGCGGCGACGACCATAAGAGATCCGTATTTTCCGACGGGGGCACACGGCGATGAAGGGCGCCGCCCTCGTCACCGGCGCCGGCAAGCGCATCGGCCGCGCCGTCGCGCTGGCGCTCGCCGAGGAAGGCTAT
>CAYMNX010000583.1:0-4428 GCA_964391905.1 uncultured Rhizobiaceae bacterium | reverse complement strand
CGCCACGGCGGGGCGGCGTCGTCATGAGGATTGCGCTTCTCGCCACGCGCTTTGCCGATTATTCGGTCGAGGCGGCCGACGCACTCGCGCGCGAGGCCGATCTCCTGCTGCTCGCCGACAAAGAGCATCTCGACGCCGATTCATGCGCCGGGAAGCGCCGGGCGCTCGCGGCGGCCGGCCGGCTGGCCGAATTTCGCCAGCGCCGTTTCCATCGCCTCGGCGCGGTTGCGCTATGCCTCTGGCGCATCGCACGCTTCCGTCCCGATGTGGTGATCGCGCATATCGATCCCCGGCTCCATGCGACACTGCTCTACCGCCTTCTCTCGCATCTGGCGCCCTTGCTCCTCATCGTCCATGACCCGCTTCCGCATACCGGCCGCGACTGGGCGCCTGCGATGCGGCGACGGTGGCTCGTCAATTGGCAGGTCGCGGCGGCGCGGCTCTTTTTCGCGCACGGTCCCTATTGCGCAAAGCTCTGGGCCGCCCCTGACAATCCCTTCGGTCGCGTCAATGGCCGCCGCATCGCGGTGCTGCCGCATGGGCCGGTGCTGCGGCCCGAGGGCGCGGTCGCGGAGCTTCCGAGCCGTTGTCGCGTGCTGATGTTCGGCCGCATGGAGGCCTATAAGGGGCTCGACGTCCTGCTCGCTGCACTTCGGCTTCTCGTCGAGCGCCAGGTCGATGTCGAGCTGCGCCTCGCGGGGCAGGGGCCCGAGCTCGACCGGCTCGAGGGCGAATTTCGCGCGACCGGCCGTTGCTCGATCCACAACGGCTTCGTGCCGCGCGAAGCGGCGATACGCGAATTCCGCGACGCGGCGTTGGTGGTCGCTCCTTACACCAACGCGACGCAAAGCGGCGTCGTCGCGGCAGCCTTCGCCCATGCGCGGCCGGTCGTCGCCTCCCGCGTCGGCGGCCTGCCGGATTTCGTGCACCATGGCGAGAACGGGCTTCTCGTTCCGGCGAGCGATCCCGTCGCCTTGGCCGATGCCATCCAGTCGATCGCCGAGAATCGGGGCTTGCTGTATCACCTCGCCACCGGCGCGCGCGCGTCGAGCGCGGGCGAGATGAGCTGGGACGTTTTTGCCGCGCGCGGCCTCGATGCAATCCGCGGCACGCTCAACCAGGAGAGCGGCTCTGCAACCACGGCCTCCCTCCGCGCCTGAGGCCGCGCCTTTGGGCGCCGCGGTCGCATCCGGGCCGCGGCCCAAGGTGACGATCCTCATCCTCAACTGGAACGGCCGCGACGATACGGTCCAATGCCTCGAATCCGTGGCGCGGCTCTCTTATCGTCCGCTCGATGTGATCGTGATCGACAATGGCTCGGTCGATGATTCGGTCGCGTTCCTGCGCGCTCGCTATCCCGCGCTCACCCTGATCGCAAACGGCGCCAATCTCGGCTTTTGCGAGGGCAACAATATCGGCATCCGCGCGGCGCTCGCGGCGGACGCCGATTACGTCATGCTGCTCAACAACGATGCAACGCTCGCGCCCGACGCGGTAACGCACCTCGTGGCCGCGGGCGAGGCCGATCCCGCGGTCGGCATCGTCGGGCCCAAGACCTATGTAATGTCGCGCGCGAACATCCTCTACAGTGCCGGCCTCTCCTGGTTTCCGCTGCGCGGCTACAGCGTTCCGACCGGCTTCGGCGAGTTCGATCGCGGCCAGTACGATCGATCGGGCGAGCGTCAGGCTCTCGCCGGCCACGCCTTCATGATCAAGCGCCGCGTGCTCGAGGCGATCGGCGGTCTCGATCCCGATTACTTTGCGTATTACGAGGAGCTCGATTTCTGCCTTCGCGCGCGCGCCGCAGGCTTTGCCTGCCGCTACGTCGCCGAGGCCCTGTGCTGGCACAAGGGGCACGGCTCGAAAGCGGGGCCTTTGCGCGCCTATCTCCTCCACCGCAACCGGCTCCTGTTTGCGCGCAAGAACGCGACGCGCGGTCAGCTCGCAATCTTCCTTTCCTATTTCTTCCTCTACCGCGCGCCGAAGACGGTGCTCCTTCATCTCGTCAAGGCGCAATTCGCCGAGCTGGGCATCTTTCTCAAGGCGCTCCTCTGGCATCTCGGTCTTTTCCGCCATAACAACCCGCTCGCGGCGCAGCGCGCCCCGAGCCGCCGCGCGCTATGACGCGCCATGTGACGCGTATCGGCGGCGATGGCGTACCGCTCGAACCAATCCATAGATCGGCAAGGCCGGCAACAGTATGCCCGCGGTGTCGACATAGCGTGGATCGGGCACGGTCACCAAAACGGAGAGAATACCTGCGCCAAGGACGTAGAGTCCGACGAGCCGGAGGAGCGCATCGACATCCGAGGCGGGTTCCGCGCTTTCGTCGCCATTCGCTTTCTGCGTCGATCGGCGGAACAAATAAAAAATGATCAGCAGGACAGTCGACAGTAGGAACGGGACGTTCTCTACAATGATATGTCCGGCGACGCGCGTCGTGGCGCCAATGATCCAGGTCGCGTAGCGATCGGGGGCAGCCAGGAAGACACGAATCGCCAAATCCTGCAGCCGCCGATTGAATGCAACCCAGGTCTCGTCGGTTGACCGGAGGCGCGAGATCGCTCCCACCAATTCACTATGGCTCGCATCCAAGATGTCGAAGTCGAAAACAGCGACCGTGTTGAATGCCCGCCGGCCCGACGCGTTCAGGGGAAAGGTGGGGATTTTTCGGGCGGCGACGGTTGCCTCGCGCGTATCGATGATCTGGCGCGCCAGCACAGCGGCGCCATCCGGCAGCCGGTCCGCGATCTCAGGTTCGAGCATAAGGCCGGCGACGCCCGACAATTGGAAGCCGCCGAAAGACACGACATTGAAGTCTCCAAGGGTGGCCTGCCGGATCGAAGCGACACCGATAAACGGAAATGCGCTCGCGACGAAAATCAATGCGGCCGCGCGGACGCGGCGGGCTGGGGCGAGAACCAAGGCAATCATCGGCAAAATAAAGATGAAGGGCAGGAGGCTGGGACGCAGGATATAGCCGGCGCCGCATGCCAGGCCCACGCCAGCCAGGAGGGTCGATCGCGGCCGAGTAGCGGCGATCCTCAACGTGCCCGACAGCGCGAAAAGCATGGCGGCGGTTGCAGGCAGTTCGGGATTGATCGCGTGGCCGGTGATCACGATAGTGTTCGAACAAACGACTGCCAGGAAGAGTGCCAAGCCGGCATCCCGAGACATCCCATAGGCGATCGCGGCGCGTGCCAGGGTCCAAGCGCCGGCGATCAAGGCGGCGACCTGCAGGCTTGGCACGAGCGCAAAGTTGTCCGAGCCAAGCGCGACGAGTTCGACGAGCCAGCCGTAGAGGGGCGCGCGCGGCTTTGCGAGAAAGTCGGGGAAGGGCCCTAGATCAAGATAGCCCGGTGTGTCGGGCGTCGTTATGGGCGCTAGCCTTCCCATAATCCCAAGCGCCGCCACCATGCCGATCGCAGCAACAAGGGCGGTAACCGTCCAAGGATCCCGCTGCTTTTCCGTCGTCGGGATTTTGACCCGCTTAAGATCCATTTCTTATGTGAAACCCAACGGCGCCGCCCGCTTGCGGACAGGAAAGTTCGGCTGGCGCCTTTTGTCTTCGATGAATATGTCAGACGCGCTCCGGGACGAGACGGGCCGTCACAAGGTGGCGTTCATGGGTGCTCGTGGCTCCGGCCTCGTGATATTCGGCATCCTGATTGACCTGCCATACGTCGTAGATCGAGCGTCCCGCAATAATGTTCTCGACCGTTAGCATGGCAGTCATCATCGCATGGTCTTGGTTATTGTATTTGTGCATTCCATTCCGTCCGACGAGGTGAAGGTTTGGCCAGTTTGCCTCGATCATCTGACGGATGACCATGACCTTCGCTTGATAGTCGTCGTCGTAAACGGGGTAGGCCTTTGGCTGGCGAATCACGTGACCGTCGACGATATCGCGGGTACTGGCGAGCCCCAGATGCACCAACTCCGCGCGTGCGAGCGCCACCAATTCCTCGTCTGTGGCGGACCATAGCGGGTCGCCTTCGGAGCAGAAATATTCCAGGCCATAACAATTATGTTCAGCGTCCGGCACCATCTCGGGCGACCAGGACCGGAAGTTCTGGATGCGCCCTACCTTTACCGCCGGATCGTGGATGTAAATCCAATTATCGTCGAAAATCTGACGGTCGCGTACGATGAGGGCGACGACAAGAAAATCGCGATACCGGAGCGATTTTGCGGCGGCGGCGACGGCGGCCGGAACGTCGGGTGAAAGGCAGGCGACGAGCTCCCGGAGCGGGGCCGAGGAAATGACGTGGTCGGCTTTGAAAGTCGCCTCTCGTCCCTGCGCGTCTTTCGCCAGGACGGACCATTTCTTCAGTACGGAATTATATTCGAGACCGACGACATCGAGTCCTTGCAGGACTTGGCCACCATTTGCGGCGATCGCGGCCGCCGCTTTTTCCCACATCATGC
>CAYMNX010000582.1:0-8305 GCA_964391905.1 uncultured Rhizobiaceae bacterium | reverse complement strand
GGTGTGCCAAGGCGATGTCCGCAACGGCAGCATCGAAGCGATCGAGATGAAGACGCCGGTGCTAATCGAACGTCGCGGCATGCGCCAGGATTCGGGCGGCCCGGGCAAGTTCCGCGGCGGCCTTGGGCTCGATGTCCATGTGCGCAATTTCGTCGAAGGGCGCTGGAACATGCATGCGCCGGCGCGCATCGATTGTCCGCCTTGGGGCCTCTGGGGCGGCAAGCCAGGCAATACCAGCCATTATCTCTTGAAGCTGCCGGGCGAGAACGCCTTCGAGGAAAAGGATCAGAACCGCTATCCGACGCCGGCCAATTCCGAGGTCATCGTGCGCAGCAATGGCGGCGGCGGTTGGGGCGATCCGCTTGAGCGCGATCCGGAGCGCGTCCGCACGGATGTGATCGAGGGCTATGTCAGCTTCGAGCATGCCAAGCTCGATTACGGCGTGGTGCTCGACCCGAAGACTTACGCCATCGATATGGCGGCCACGGAAAAATTGCGCAGGGACATGCGTAGCGGCGTGGCGGCAGAATAACGATCGGCCGCGACAACGCCGCGAAGCGGCGCGCCGCGGCCGAGGGGAGGCGTGATGCAGACGGTGGGAAGCGAAATCGGCGGCAGGTTTCTTGCCGCCGGGGCGATCGTCCTCGGCGTGATGCTGTGGTGTGGCTGCAATCCCGGGATGGCGGCGCAGGATAAGCTGCGCGTCGGGAAAGGCTTCCCATCGCTCTTCCAATTCACGCCCCTCGATGTCGGGATCGCGACCGGCATCTTCGCAAAGCATGGGATCGAGGTCGAAGCCTCGGCCTTTGCCGGCGATGCGAAGCTGCAGCAGGCCTTCGCCGCGGGCGCCGTCGATATGGGCATCGGCTCGGGGCCGGGCATGGCGTTCATCGCGAAGGGCGCGCCGGTTCTCGGCGTGGCGGAGGAGGCGGGACCGCCCCTCGGCATCACGCTCACCGCGCTCGCCAGCGGGCCGATCACGAAACCCGCCGATCTCAAAGGCAAGACGGCGAGCATTTCGAGCGTCGGCTCGCAGACCGAATGGATGGTCCGCGAATTATCGCGCCAGCAGGGCTGGGGCCCGGACGGAATAAAGCTCGTGGCGCTTGGCGACGTCCCGGCGCAGCTTTCGGCCCTCCGCACGAAGCAAGTCGATGCCGTGCCCTTCGATATCACCACCGCCTACCAGCTCAATGCGAGCGGCGAGGTTCGTATCCTCTTGAAGTTCGGCGACATCGTGAAGGAATACGTCAACCACGTCATCTACGCGACCCGTGACGTGATGGAGAAGCGCCCCGAGGATGTGCGCAAATTCCTGGCCGGCTGGTTCGAGACGATCGCTTTCGTCAAGCGCAACAAGGGCGAGACGGTGCGGATCGCATCGGGCGTTCTCAAGATTCCCGAGCCGGTGGTCGGGCGCGTTTATGACGAAACCTTGCCCATGCTCTCGGATGATGGCCGCTTCGATGCAAAGGGGCTCGCCGTCCTCGCGCGCTCTTTCGTCGAGATGAAGATGCTGCCCGACAAGCCGGACATGACGAAGCTCTACACCGAGAAATTCCTGCCGACGGTGGTCCGGTGAAAACGGCGTGGAGCGGCAAGTAAGCCCTGACAGGATTGGAGTAGGAAGTTATGATGCGGGCCAGGGAGGCTATAAGACCAATGAACAAGACCGGAACCGGCAAAGCCGGCTTCGCTGCTTTCGCCATGGTGGCTTGTCTTCTGCTCGGCTCGGGCGCGCTCGCGCCAGCCACGGCGCAGGAGAAATTGCGCGTCGGCAAAGCCCAAGCGCAGCCCTTTACCTTCGCGCCGCTCGATATCGGCATCGAGGAAGGAATCTTCAAAAAGCACAATCTCGATATCGAGGCCACGGCCTTCCCCGGCAGCGCCAATCTGCAGCGCGGCATTGCCGCCGACGCGATCGACATCGCCGTCGGCTCGGGGCCCGAGCTCGCCTTCATCGCCAAAGGCAATCCCGAGCGCGCCGTGGCCGCTATGGCGAATCAGCCCGCGCTCCTCACCCTCATCACGCAGAAGGGCGGGCCGGTCAAAACCGTCGCCGATCTCAAGGGTCGGCTCATCAGCGTCAGCACGGTCGGCTCGCTGACCGCATGGCTCGTCAAGGAATTGTCGCGCCAGCAGGGCTGGGGCCCCGACGGCATCAAAATGGTCGAGCTCGGCGCCGATACGCCGCAGGTGGCGGCGCTTCGCACCAATCAGACCAACGGCATGGTGACCGATATCGCCACGGCCTACAAGCTCGGCGAGGACGGCGTCGCGCGGCAGATCGTGGATTTCGGCGATATCGTCAAGGATTTCCACATCCACGTCATCTATGCGAGCAACAAGAGTATCGCCGCGCATCCAGACCAAGTGCGCGCGTTCCTCGCCGGCTGGTTCGAGACCATCGCCTTCATGCACAAGAACAAGGCCGAGGCGGTCAGGATCGGTGCGCGCGTGGGCAATGTGTCCGAGGAGATCGAGAGCAAGGTCTATGACGAGATCATGCCGACCTTCTCGAATGACGGCCGGTTCAATCCCAAGGCCCTGGCGGTGCTGGCGCGCTCCTTCGTCGAGCTCGGCACGCTGCCGTCGGAGCCCGACATGTCGAAGCTCTATACCGAGGAATTTCTGCCGGGCGGACAACGCGCCGCACAATAAGCACAACGGCAGGGAACGGGAGGATCGATGACGCGAGCGGCGAAGGCATGGCTGTTAGTTCTCATCGGCGTGGGGGCGTGCCTCGGCGCGACGTTCGGGGCCGCGCCCGCCTTTGCGCAAGGAAAGCTCCGCGTCGGCAAGGCGATCGCGCTGCCTTTTGATTTCGTGCCGCTCGATGTCGGAATCGCGAAGGGCTTCTTCAAAGCGCATGGCGTCGAGGTCGAGGCCGTGAATTTCGCCGGCAGCGCCAAGCTGCAACAGGGCCTCGCCGCCGATGCGATCGATATCGACCTCGGCTCGGGCCCCGAGCTCGTCTTCGTCGCCAAAGGAAATTCCGATCTCGGCATCTGCGCTTTCGCTGGGCCCATGGGCCTCATTCTGATCGTGCGCCCCGATGCCGGCATCGACAAAGTCGCCGATCTCAAGGGAAAGAAGATCAGTGTCTCGACCGGCGGCGGCTTGACCGATTGGGCCGTGCGCGAGACGTCGCGTCAGCAAGGCTGGGGTGCCGACGGCATTCTGGTGACCCCGCTCGGCACCGACGAGGCGCAGGTCGCGGCGCTCAAGACCAAGGAGATCGACGGCATGGCGATCGATGTCGCCGGCGCCTATCGGCTGCAGGGCGAGGGCTCGGCCAAGATCCTTCTGCATTTCTCGACGATCGCGCCGGATTTCATCAATCACATCACCTACGCCACCAACAAGATGATCGCCGAGCATCCGGATCAGCTGCGCGCTTTTCTCGCCGGCTGGTTCGACACCATCGCCTGGATGCGTAAGAACAAGGAGGAAACGGTGCGGATCGCCGCGCCGGTGATGCATCAGCCGCTCGACATCGCGAGCCGCGCCTATGACGAGATCATGCCGAGCTTTTCCGATACTGGTAAATTCGATGCGAAGGGCCTCGCGGTGCTGGCGCGCTCCTTCGTTCAGATGGGGCAGCTTCCGGCCGAGCCGGACATGACGAAGCTCTATACCGAAAAGTTTTTGCCGAGTTCGGGATCCTGAAGGGGGCACAACGGCATGAGCGGGAGGGGACAGATGTCGATGCGCTTTTCGCAGGCGGCTTCAGTGCTTGCGTTCGGCGCCATCGCGCTGTCGCTCACCCTTGCTACGGTGGCGTGCGCCGATGAAAAGCTCCGTATCGGCAAATCGCAGGCCGAGCCCTTGGATTTCACGCCACCGGAAGTCGGGCTGGCCAAAGGCATCTTCCAGAAGCACGGCGTCGATATCGAAATCACCGTTTTCGCCGGCGCGGCGAAGCAACAACAGGCGCTTCTCGCCGATGCGGTCGATATTGGCCTCGGCGGTGGTCCCGAAATGACGAGCATCGCCAAGGGCTCGCCCGAGCTTGCCGTCGCGGCCTACGCCGGACGTCCCGACGGGCTGGTGATGGTCGTGGCGAAGGACGGGCCCGTCAAAGCCATTGCCGATCTGAGGGGCCGCAAGGTCAGCGCCTCGAGCGCGGGCTCCCTCACCGAGTGGATGGTGCGCGAGACCGCGCGCCAGCAGGGTTGGGGGCCTAACGGCATCGAGGTTGTGTTCCTGGGCAATATCGCCGGCCAGATCGCCGCGCTCAAGACGGGCCAGATCGATGGCATGTCGAACGACATTGCCACCGCCATCCGCATGGAGGAAGAAGGCATCGGCCGGATTGCGGTGCGCTACGGTCAAATCGTGCCGGACTTCATCATCCATGTCATTTATGCGACCAACAAGGTCATGACCACCCGCCCCGACCAGCTGCGCAACTTTCTTGCCGGCTGGTTCGAGACCATCGCCTTCATGAAGAGCCACAAGGAAGAAACGGTTCAGCTCATCACGCCGATCATGCGCCAATCGCCCGAGATCGTGAGCCGTGCCTATGACGTCGTGATGCCGACTTTTTCCGATACCGGAAAATTCGATCCCCAAGCCGTTGCGATCCTGCGTCGCTCCTTTATGGATATGAACCTCCTGCCAGCGGAGCCTGATATGAGCAAGCTTTACACCGAGAAATTCCTGCCGGGGGCGTCGTGAAAGTCGAATTGAAGAGGAGTGAGGACGTGAGCCGGGCTGAAACGGTCATTCGGGTCGAAGGCGTCAGCCAGGCGTTCGGCGCGCCGGGGGATCCGCGCCGCGTAGTGGCGCTCGAAAGCGCCTCTCTCGACATTGCACGCGGCGAGCTCCTCTGCCTCATCGGCCCATCGGGTTGCGGCAAGAGCACGCTCCTCAACATCATCGGCGGGTTGGCCTCGCCCAGCACGGGCAAGGTGACGATCGACGGTCATCCGGTGCGCGGGCCCTCGCCGCAGAAGGTCGCCTTCGTCTTTCAGGAGAACACCCTCTTCCCATGGCGGACGATCATCGACAATGTGAAGCTCGGCATGGCGTTCCAGGGCGTCCCGAAGTCGGAGCGCAACGAGCGCGCCTATGAATCACTGAAGGCCGTCGGCCTCGCCGATTTCACCAATCATTATCCGTCGCAGCTTTCGGGCGGCATGAAGCAACGCGCGCAGCTTGCCCGCGCCCTCGGGCTGCAGACGGAAATCCTGCTGATGGACGAGCCCTTCGCCGCGCTCGACGAGCAGACGCGCATGGTGCTGGGCGAGGATCTTTCTGTCCTGCTCGCGCGCACCGGCAAGACCATCATCTTCGTCACGCACAGCCTGGTCGAGGCGGTGTTCCTCGCCGATCGCGTCGCCGTGCTCACGGCGCGGCCGGGCAGGATCAAGAAAATCATTCATGTCGATGAAGGTCATCCGCGCAAGAGCAACTTCATGACCTCGCCCAAGCTCAACACGCTGCGCAACGAGCTCTATGCGCTGCTCCATGACGAGATCCGCAAGACCATGACTTTGCGCGGCGAAGGGGGTGAGGAGGCATGAAAGTCCGAGCGCGTCTCGCCCAGCGCCTCATCCAGCTCGGCATCCTCCTGCTCATTCTCGCCGCCTGGTATTGGGGAACCTTGCCCGGGCGCATCAATCCGCTCTTGCTGCCGCCGCCGGGCCCCGTCTTCAGCAATTTCTGGACGCTGCTTACGACCAGCAGTATCTGGCCCGATCTGTTCGTGACCGTGCGCGAGTGGGTGACGGCGTTTCTGATCGCCGCGGTTTTCGGCTGCACGCTCGGCTATATCATCAGCCGCTCGGGCTACGCCGTCCGCGTCTTCGATCCGCTGCTCGCCGGGCTCTATTCGATTCCGGCGATCCTGCTCTTCCCGCTTTACTTGTTGTTCTTCGGCTTGGGGCCCGGCTCGAAGATCGCGATCGGCACGACCATCGCCTTCTTTCCCATCGTGCTCAACACGATTGCCGGCCTCGCCAATGTCGACAAGGCTTATGTCACGGCGGCGAAGTCGATGGGCGCCAATAATCTGCAGATGTTCTGGTCGGTGATGATGCCGGCCGCTTTCCCGATCGTGCTGACGGGATTGCGGCTCGGCTGCATCATCGCCTTTCTCGCAATCCTCGGCGGGGAGACGATCTCTTCGCTCGCGGGCCTCGGCCACCGCATCGTCTCCTTGGCCGAGAACATGGAATCCGCGCAAATGTTCGGCAATATCCTCTTCGCCATCGCCATGGCCTTCATCATCAACGGCGTCGTCTCCTTCGTCGAGGCACGTGGCCGCCGGGGAATGCAATGACCGAGAAGAAGGGCCCGATCATGTCGCCGGGAATCGCCCGGCTCCTGGTGATCGTCGCGCTGCTCGCGCTCTGGGAGGTGGCAGCGCGGCTTTATGCCGATCCCTTGTTCCTGTGCCCGCCCTCGCAGGCGGTCGGGGCTTTGCGGCACATTTTTGCCGATCCCAAGATAGTCAACGCGATCGAGGTCACGATCTTCGAGGTGATCACGGCCTTCATCATATCCGTCGCCATCGGCATGGTGATCGGCCTCGCCGTCGGGCTTCACGGCTTCACCAAGCAATCGATCCTGCCGGTGATCCTGCTGCTCTATGCGACGCCGCAGGCGACCATCCTGCCGCTCTTCGTCCTCTCCTTCGGGATCGGCCCAGCGGCGAAGATCGCGTTCGGCGTGAGCCACGGCATTTTCCCGGTCATCGTCACCACCGTGGCAGGCGTCCAGAATCTGCGCGCGACCCTCCTGACGGCGGCGCGTTCCATGGGCGCGGGCAAGATTCAGATCTTCACCTCCGTTGTCTTCCCGCACATGATTCCGAGCTTTTTCACCGGCATGCGGCTCGGTATGACCGCGGTGCTGCTCGGGGTTCTGCTTGCCGAGCTTTACGTCTCGACCGCCGGCATCGGCTTCTATACGCGGCTCTTCGCCGAAAGCTTCTCGCCGCCCGATCTCTTCGCGTTGATCGCGGTCCTGGCGGCAATTGCCGTGACCTTGAACGAGCTCTGCCGCACCGCGGAGCGGCGCTTCAGCCGCTGGAACGCGAGCTAAGAACCAAGCTTGGCGCCGGGCAATGCGCCGGCCGCCAAGGAACAAGTCCGGGAAAAATCCCGGCGTCATCATTTTTCGCAGGGGGAGAAATGTCGCTTCAACGTTATCGGTACCGGCTTCCGGCTCTGCTCGCTCTTGTCATCGCCGCGATGCCGGCGCAGGCGGAAAAGCTGCGCGTCGGCAATCCGTCGGCGCAGGCCTTTCCGTTCATCCCTTTCGAGATCGGGATTCGCAAGGGCTTCTTCAGCAAATACGGGCTCGAGGTGGAGCGGGTCGATCTTTCGGGCGGCGCGCAGCTTCATCAAGCCATGGCCGCGGGCGGTCTCGATATCGCGCTCGCTTCCGGTCCCGATCTCGCCTTCGTCGCCAAAGGCGCGCCCGAGATCGGCGTCGCCGCGATCGCCGGGCCGCCGCTTTTTCTCGGCATCATCGTGGGTTACGATTCGCCGATCAAAACGAGCGATGATCTGAAGGGCAAGAAAATCGGCGTCCCTAACGGCCAGCTGCTCAAATGGCTGACCAACCGGCTGATGAAGAACAAAGGCTGGGGGCCCAATGATTTGATCCAGGTCTCGGTCGGCGGCGACTGGCCGTCCGAGATCGCGCCGCTCGTTACCCATCAAATCGACGCGGTCGAATCCGCAGCAGCCTTGGGCTTCCAGCTTGAGACCACGAAGCAGGGCCGGCTGCTCATGACGACGGGGGAGATCGTTCACGATTTCCTCCAGCACGTCATCTTCGCCTCGACCAAGATCGCCGCCGAGAATCCGGAAGCAGTGCGCAAGTTCCTCAAAGGCTGGTTCGAGACCATCGCCTTCATGCGCGCGAACAAGGCCGAGACCGTGGAAATCGCCAGGTCGGTGACGAAATTCTCGCCCGAGGTCGAAAGCAAGGAATACGATCTCGTCATGCCGATGATGCTCGATGACGGTCATTTCCCAAAATCGAGCCTCGCCGTCATTCAGGAATCGCTTGTCGAGATGGGCCTGCTCGACACCAAGCCCGACATGTCGAAGCTTTACACCGAGGCCTATCTGCCGACCCGTTGAGGATCGCCCGAATGAGCACCGTTCTCGCGCGCTTTGCCGAAACCCTGATTGCCTCCGGCGAGGACCGGTCCGGCTTGGCGGCGCGCCATCTTCTCGACACGCTCGGCGCCTGGCATGCCGGCACGCGCACGGAAGACACGGCACTCTTGCGTCGGCTTTCGGCGCCCGCGCCGGTTCCGCCGGCGCTCGGCGCCGATCTTCTTGAC
>CAYMNX010000581.1:0-5096 GCA_964391905.1 uncultured Rhizobiaceae bacterium | reverse complement strand
AGATTCTGCAAATCGGTATCGACCACCTGTTGGCTGACGGCGCGCGCCTCGAACTGACGCTTGTCGCGGTCATAGGTGATGCGGGCCAAAGCCGCCGCCGCCTTGAGCGATTCGAGCTTTGCGACGTCGTCGGCCGACAGCAGCTCGAGCAGCAAGGTGCCTTGCTCGACCTCTTTGCCGGAATCGAAATGAATGGCCGAGACGAGGCCTCCGACCTGAGGGCTGAGATCGGCGCCGCGGACCGCGCGGAGGGTGCCGATGGCGCGCAATTGCTTCTGCCACGACTGCCGGGTCGCCTCCATCGCGGAAACGGTCTGCGGCGGGTTCTGCAGGGTCGCGAGAAACTGCTTGATGAACATCGGCCGCAGCACGCCCTCGAAGACGAAAATCGCGCCGAGCACGACCCCGACACTAACCAGCATGATGATCATACGTTTAATCATGGGTCCCTCTGCTATCGCTTGACGCTGTCGGTGTCGGTTTGCGCGACATCGGCGCGATTCCACCACCCCCCGCCCAAGGCTTGAAAGAGCGCTGCTGTATCGGCGTAACGCGTGGCTTGGGCCACCACGCGGTTGACATGCGCCTGCTGGTAAGTCGTCTCGGCGTTGAGCAGTGTCGCGTAGTCGATCGCGCCGATCTGGTACTGGCTGCGCGCGATCGCGAGGCTGTCGCTGGCCGACCGCTCGGCCGCGACTTGCGCGGCAAGGGCCGTAGCATCGGATTGTAGCGCGCGCAAGCTATCCGCGACGTTTTGGAAGGCGAGGATGACGGTGTTGCGGTACTGCGCCGCCGCCGCGTCGAATGCCGCCTCGGCCGCGCGCTTCTCGTGGAGGAGGGTACCGCCGTGGAACAACGGCTGGGCCAAGCCGGCGCCGATGCTCCACACGCCGGGCCCGTCGAAGATCTGGGCCGCGTCGGTCACCGCGTTGCCGTAAGACCCGCTCAGCGTAATCTGCGGCAGCATGTTGGCGATGGCGACGCCGACTTGCGCGCTCGCGGCGTGGAGCTGCGCTTGCGCGGCTTGGATATCGGGGCGCTGCTCGACGAGCTTTGAAGGCAAGCTCACGGGCAGATCTTCGGGCAGTTGCAGTTTGGTGAGATCGAAAGTCTGGCTGATCTCCTCGCTCGGCAGGCGCCCCGCCAGCGCCGTGAGCTGGTTGCGCTGCTGCGCCAGCTGCTTTTCGAGGTTGGGCAGGGTCGCGCGGGTCGCATCGAGGGTTGCTTGCTGCGCCAGGACGGCGGCCCAGGCGATGCCGCCAAGCTGGTACTGCCGCTGCAAGACCTGCAGCTGCTGCGATTGCGCATCGATGATCTCCTGGGTCGCGGCGATCTGCGCCCGCAACGATGCATCTTGGATTGCCGCCGCGACGACGTTCGAGGTGAGCGTCAGATACGCCGCTTCGAGCTGGTACCGTTGAAATTCGGCTTGCGCCGCCACCGACTCGAATTGCCGCCGTTCGCCGCCGAATACATCGAGGAGATAGGAGACGTTGAGCGATCCGCTGGTCAGCGTAAAGATCGACGAGGCTCCGGGGATGCCGAAGCTTGCGGTCGAGATCTTCTCGCGCGCGATCGAGAAATTGCCGTCGACCTGGGGGAAGAACACGCCGCGCTGGGCGAGCACATTCTCGCGCGCCTGGCGCAACGTCGCCTGCGCCGCCGTCAGGGTAGGATTGGTCTTGAGCGACTCTTCGATCAGCTGGTTGAGCGGCTCGGAATGAAACAGCGTCCACCACTCGCCCGGAATGTCCCGGCCGCTGAGGAAGTGCTGCGCCGCTCCGCCAACGACATCGGACGACGCGGTCGCCGGCAACGGCTCGGGCGTGTAGCCTGCGACATCCGGCCCGCGCGGCTTCAAGAAATCGGGCCCCACGGCGCAGGAAGCGAGGAGCAGCGACAGGGACAAGCCCGCCAAGAGCCGGCCGATCATGGCGCGTTCTCCTTGGCGGCGCGTAAAATGGCTTCGGTCTGCTCGCGCAGCAATCGCTGCAATGTGTGCAGGCGCTGCTCGTCGACCGACATCCAGCCGAGGACCGGGCAGGCCCCGGTCTTGCTGCCGTGATGCTTGAAGGCGAGCGCCTGGCCGAAGATCGCAACGGTGCGAATCTTGATCTCCTCGTCATCCTCGGGGCGGCCGAGCAGCCGCGCGATCAGCGCCATGCAGGGACGAAAGACGATATCGGTCACTCTCTGCTGCAACACCTCGAGCGCGGCAGCATTCTCGATCTCGGCGCGGGCGATGAGGAGACCGGCGCTCGGCGGCGTATCCGGGCAGGTAATGAGCTCGATGAAGCCATCGAGCATCTCGCAGACGAGCGCAAAAATCTCCTGCTCGGAGGAGCAGCCAGCGGCCAGCTCCGCGAGCACATGCTGAGTCCGGGAGGCCATTCGCTCTTCGACGAAATCGGCGATATGGCCGATCGCCGCGCGGTAAAGCCCCTCCTTGCTGCCGAAATAATATTGGATTGCCGGCAGGTTGACCTCGGCTTGCTCCGCCAAGAGGCGCGTGCTCGCTCCCTCGTAGCCCTTATCGGCAAAAACGCGAATCGCGGTCTCGAGGATGCGGCGCGAGGTATCCTCGCCGCGGCTATGAGTCCCCGGACGATAGTGATGCGTCTTTGATTGTGATGAACTTTCTTGCATTCAAGCTGCCCGCCCCGCAACAGTTATAGCGGGCGACATTATCATCTGATTGGATCAGATGATAGGTTTTTTTGCGGGAGCGAAATGCGCGAGGCCTAAAGGTGGTGATTCATTCCTCCTCCTGCAAGCCCGCAGCGCCGCATCGGGCTTTCGCCGGCGGCGGGCGCCATGCAAGATGCGAAGGAGCTTGGGCGTTGCACCTGCGATCCCGCGCGTCCCACGTCTCGTCACTCCTGGCTCAAGGCACCTCACCAAATGCGCACGAAATCGAAGAAACTCGACACGCTGCTCGCCCATGCCGGTCGCGATCCCGAAAGCAATTTCGGGATCGTCAATCCGCCGGTCTATCACGCCTCGACCGTGCTCTTTCCGACCGTCGCCGCGTATGAGGCGGCAGGACGCAACCGCTATGATCAGATCACCTATGGCCGTCACGGCACGCCCACGACGCGGGCCTTCGAGGATGCGGTTGCCTTGGTCGAGGGCGGCCATCGTGGCGTTGCGTTCTGCTCCGGCGCCGCCGCCTGCTTCGCTGCGATCCTCGCTTTCGTCAAGGCCGGCGATCACCTGCTGATGGTCGATTCGGTCTATGGGCCGGTACGCAATTTCTGCACCGGTTTCCTCAAGCGCTTCGGTGTCGAGACCACCTTTTACGACCCGCTGATCGGTGGCGGCATCGCCGCCCTCCTTCGCCCCAATACGGTGGCGATCTATCTCGAGAGCCCGGGCTCGCTCACTTTCGAGGTCCAGGACGTGCCGGCGATCGTCGCGGTCGCGAAATCGCGCGGCATCAAGACCTTGCTCGACAATACCTGGGCGGCGCCCCTGTTCTTCAAGCCTCTTGCTTTCGGCGTCGACGTGGACATCATTTCCGCGACGAAATATATCGTTGGACATAGCGACGCGATGATGGGCATCGCCGTCTGCACCGAGGAGAGCTTCCTGCCCGTTCGCAACGCCGCCACCGAACTCGGCAATCACGCGGCGCCCGATGATTGCTATCTGTCGCTCCGCGGCTTGCGCAGCGCCGGCGTGAGGCTGCGCCAGCACGAAGGCCAGGGCCTCGCGCTCGCGCGCTTCCTCAGCAACCGGCCCGAGGTCGCCCGCATCATGCATCCGGGGCTCCCCGGCGATCGCAGCCATGAGCTGTGGCGGCGCGATTTCACCGGGGCGAGCGGGCTGTTCGGCGTCGTGCTTCAATCCGGCATCACCAAGAAAGCGATCGCGGCCATGCTCGACGGTCTCGAGCTTTTCGGGATGGGCGCCTCCTGGGGCGGCTTCGAAAGCCTGATCCTGCCGACCCATCCGATACGGACCGCCGCCCGCTGGGATGAAGGGCCGACCTTGCGTCTCCATGCCGGGCTCGAGGATCTCGACGACCTGATCGCCGATCTGAGCCGCGGCTTCGAGCGTCTTAAAGACGCAAGCTGACCGCGGCGCTCCGGCAACCCGTGTTCGCACTCTCCCCGCTCGAAATCGAGGCGCTGCTGCTGAGCTTGCGGGTCGGCATCGTCAGCGTCGTCGCGAGCCTGCCCTTCGGCCTTGCCTGCGCCTGGATCTTGGCCCGGTACGACTTTCGTGGCAAAGCGCTCGTCGACGGGATCGTGCATCTGCCGCTGGTGCTGCCGCCGGTCGCGATCGGCTTCGCCTTGCTCGTCCTCTTCGGCCGCAATGGAATCATCGGCGCCGCGCTTTACCGCTGGCTCGGCCTCACCTTCGCCTTCAATTGGAAGGGAGCGGCCCTCGCTTCCGCGGTGGTGGCTTTTCCGCTCATGGTGCGGGCGATGCGGCTCTCGCTCGAGAGCGTGGATCACCGCCTCGAGGCGGCGGCGCGCACCTTGGGCGCGGGGCAGTGGCGCTGCGCGCTCACCATCACGCTGCCGCTGATGGCACCCGGAATACTGACCGGCGCCATCCTCGCTTTCGCCCGCAGCGTCGGCGAATTCGGCGCCACCATCACCTTCGTTTCCAACATCCCGGGACAAACCCGGACGCTGCCGATCGCGCTCTACACGCTGACGCAAGTGCCGGGGGGCGATGCCGCTGCCTGGCGTCTCGCCGCGCTTTCCGTATTGTTGGCGCTGGCGGCGCTCATCCTGTCGGAAGCGATCGCGCGCCGTCTCGGCCGCCGCATTCGAGGCCTCGAATGATCGAGATCGACATCGCAAAGCGCCTCGGCAGCTTTGATCTCGCCGCGCGCTTCACCGCGCCGCCGTCCGGCATCACCGCGCTCTTCGGCCGCTCCGGCAGCGGCAAGACCAGCCTCGTCAATGCGCTCGCCGGTCTCGTCCGGCCCGACCGCGGACGGATCGCCGTGGGCGAGGAGCTGCTGTTCGATTCGGCGCGTCGGATCGATGTGCCGCCGGAGCAGCGGCGGCTCGGCTATGTCTTCCAGGAAGGGCGCCTCTTCCCGCATTACACGGTGCGCGGCAACCTCCTCTATGGCATGA
>CAYMNX010000580.1:0-3534 GCA_964391905.1 uncultured Rhizobiaceae bacterium | reverse complement strand
TCGCAGGGCTCGTCTATGCAACGGGGCATCACCGGAACGGCATTTTGCTGACGCCCGTGACGGTCGATGCGATCGCGCGCTATATCCTCGCGGGTGAGATTGCCGAAGTGATCCGGCCTTTTTCCATGGCGCGTTTTGCCGCGAGGGAAAAGGCGCGGGCGAAGGAGGAAGCATGAGGGCGGTCATTCGCGTCAACGGCAAGGAGGAAACGCTCCAGGTCGCCACCGTGTCGGAGCTTTTGGCGGCACGCGGAATCATGCGCGCCAAAGGCGTCGCGGTCGCGGTGAATGGCGCCGTCGTTCCGGCCGGCGCCTGGGACAAGGCGAGGCTCGCGATCGGCGACGAGGTCGAGATCGTCAAACCTTTCGGCGGCGGGTGAGCATGGCGCCGGACACAACATCGACCGGGCAGATCAAGAGTGACGCGCTGGTCATCGCCGACCGCGCTTTCTCGTCGCGCTTGTTGATGGGGAGCGGCGGCTATCCCAATCAGCAAGTGCTGCTCGATTCGCTCCATGCCGCCGAGCCTGCTCTCGTCACGGTCGCGCTCCGGCGCATCAGCCTTGAGGCCTATGCCGAGAGCCTCGTCGATCTGCTCGACGGTTTCACGCTCCTGCCCAACACGGCGGGATGCGCCACGGTCAAGGACGCGGTCCTGACGGCCCAGCTCGGTCGCGAGGCACTCGGCACGCCCTGGGTCAAGCTCGAGCTCATCGGCGATCGCGAGACGCTCTACCCCGATGTCGAGCAGCTGTTGCGCGCGACCGAGGAGCTGGTGCGCGACGGCTTCGTCGTGCTGCCGTATTGCAACGACGATCCGGTGACGTGCCGCAAGCTCGCCGATGCCGGTGCCGCGGCGGTGATGCCGCTAGGCTCGCCGATCGGAACCGGCCTTGGCATCGCCAATCCTTATGCGATCGAGCGCATCTGCGCGACGAGTCCGGTTCCGGTCATTCTCGATGCCGGCATCGGCACGGCCTCGGATGCGGCGCAAGCGATGGAGCTCGGCTGCGACGGTGTGCTCCTCAATACCGCCGTCGCCAAGGCGCGCGATCCGCAGCGCATGGCTGCGGCGATGCGCCATGCGGTGCTGGGCGGACGCGATGCGCGGCTCGCCGGGCGCATTCCGAAGCGCAGCCAGGCCGAGCCCTCGAGCCCGCAATTGGGGTTGGTCGGCGGGTGAGGCTGCCGCACCCGCCCGTTCTCGTCATTACCGATCGACGTCAGTCGAAGACCGCGCTGGAAGAGACGGCGAGCGCGCTCTTCGCCGGCGGTTGCCGTTGGCTGAGCCTGCGCGAGAAGGATCTGGCGCCGAGGGACCGCCTCGCCTTGCTGCGGCGGCTGATCGAGCGCGGCAAGCCCTGGGGCGCCACGGTCATGGTCCATGATGATCTGGCCGCGGCGCTCGAGAGCGGCGCGGCTGGGCTGCATCTGCCGGCCGGCGCTTCGGTGGCGGCGGCCCGCCAGCGCCTTGGGCCCGCGCCCCTTATCGGGCAGTCGGCGCATCATCCCGAGGAAATTATCCGCGCGGCGGAGGAGGGGGCCGATTACGCGACGCTGAGCCCGATCTTTGTCACAGCCAGCAAGCCCGGCTACGGCCCAGCCCTCGGTCTCTCGCTTTTCGCACGGAGCTGGCCAATCCCCGTGCTTGCCTTGGGCGGGATCGATGCGACCAATATGGACACTTGCCTTGCGGCCGGCGCCGCCGGCGTCGCGGTCATGGGAAATGCGATGCGGGCTAAGGACCCGCAGGCTTTCATGGCCAATCTGTTGTCGCGCTGACCGGCCCGCCCTTGAAAAAGTTGCCTTACGCCATCGATCGCTATCAAGGAAACCGAACCGACTCTACGCCGTGATGGATCGGCGGCTCGCTAATTGTGAGACCATCTCGCCAGCGACTGCTCGATCCCAACATGGCCGCTTATCCATGGTGCGTGCCATGGATGATGCGGCTAGGCAAAAACCTCAATGATTTCCGTAACATGAAGCGCTGCGTCGAAAATCATGCGGACCCGTCCGGCGGTCCAGCGCCGCGCTTGGAGTCGGAAAGGCTTTACCAATCGAAGCGGCAGAACATCGATCCCGATGTCCGCAAGATCCTTTTCGGCCAATCCGCTCGAAACAACGCGCCGGAACAGTGAAGCGCGGCGCCCGCGCCATGCTTCAAGGTTTCTCGCCCGATGTGTGACCAATCGGCAACGCGACATAAAAGCCGCAGGAATGCGGCGATTTTGCGTGCAAATCCTGTCGCCAAGTCTTGCAGACGTGATAATATCCCGCGCGATATTGCGTGGGCCGAAGGTTCGGCCAGGACAGGAGCGGCGCAAAGCACCCTGCCCACCCCAAGCAATAACAAATCCAGGAGTCACCGCATGAAGGCGCTTATTTCTGCACTGGCCTTGTTGTCGTTCGTCGGCGCGTCGACGATCCCCTATGTCATCTCGCCGGCCCAAGCTCAGGACGCGATGACGACAACGAAGAAGAAGGGCACGACCAAGAAAAAGGCAAAGAAGGCCTCGGCCAAAAAGAAGACCGCGAGCAAGAAGAAGAAGGCGGCGACGCCGGCCTCGTGATCGCGGCCTCATAGCGCAAAGAAAAAGCCCCCGCGGCCTTCGCCCCGGGGGCTTTTCATTGGCGTATTTCATGGGCGAGGAAAGTGCGGCGTCGGGCACGGGCTCGGAATTCCTTGCCGAGCAAGCGCATCGTCAGATGGAAGGCGTACGGCCTCAGGGACCGGCGCTGCAGGTGTAGGTGGCGTGAGTCGGCGTCAGCAGTGGGCAAGCATCGAGGTCGATGCCCTGATCGACGACGCGCGGACTGCCTTTGCCGCCGCAAGCCTGCAAGGCCGCGCTGCGCACGGAATCGGCCGAATTCCATAAGCGGCTATAGCAGATCGCGATTCGCTGATCGGGCGGCGCCGGTGTTGCCGGCGCGGCCGCAGGCGGCATGAAGGCAGTCGCCGGATTCTGCTCTCCCGCCGATCCCGGCTCGCCGAAATCATACTGAGTATCGGGCGTGGTTGTCGTCGTTCCGTAAACGACAAGCGGCGATTGCGCTTGTTTCGGCGCGGTCGCCGCCGCCGGTGTAGCCGGTGCATAGGTCTGGTAGGGCGCTGGCGGCAGGCCGCAGGCGGTGAGGGCAAGGGTCGCGATCAGCGATAGGAAGCGCATAGGCGATGTCATATGCCGAGGCTGACGCAAGCGCGGCGGCGCCGCAACTCTTCTTTCCGCCGGACACGTGCTTTAAGATGGTGCCATGCCGCTCGCCGATCCGGCCCGTATCGAGGGCTACCACGCCCATGTCTATTACGATCCGCAGGATGCGCACAGTCGCGCCGCGGCGGAGCGGCTGCGACAGCAGGTGGGCGAGCGCTTCACCACCGTGCTCGGCCGCTGGCATGACGAGGCGGTCGGGCCGCATCCGATCTCGATGTATCAGGTGGCCTTCGCCGCGAGCGAATTTCCCAAAGTTGTGCCGTATCTGATGCTCAACCGTCAGGGCTTGCGCATCCTCGTCCATCCCGAAACCGGCAACG
>CAYMNX010000579.1:0-6038 GCA_964391905.1 uncultured Rhizobiaceae bacterium | reverse complement strand
CATTTGGCGGGCTTCCGCGCGGCGCTGACCCGCACGATCAACAACTACGCCAATGAGAGCGGCATCTCGAAGAAGGAGAAGATCCCGCTCACCGGCGAAGACATGCGCGAGGGCCTTACCTCGATTCTCTCGGTCAAGGTGCCTGATCCGAAATTCTCCTCCCAGACCAAGGACAAGCTCGTCTCCTCCGAGGTCCGGCCGGTGGTCGAGGGCATTGTCGCCGACAAGCTGCAGCAATGGCTTGAGGAGCATCCGGCCGAGGCGAGGAAGATCGTCGCCAAGGTGGTCGAGGCCGCCTCGGCGCGCGAGGCGGCGCGGCGCGCGCGCGACCTGACCCGGCGCAAGGGCGCGCTCGACATGGCGAGCCTTCCGGGAAAGCTCGCCGATTGCCAGGAGCGCGATCCCTCGCTCTGCGAACTCTTCATCGTCGAGGGCGACAGCGCCGGCGGCTCGGCGAAGCAAGGCCGCGACCGGCGCTTCCAGGCGATCCTGCCCCTCAAGGGCAAGATCCTCAACGTCGAGCGCGCTCGTTTCGACAAGATGCTGAGCTCGGCCGAGATCGGCACGCTCATCGCGGCGATCGGCACCGGCATCGGCGCCGAGGAGTTCGATGCGGCCAAGGCGCGCTATCACCGCATCATCATCATGACCGATGCCGATGTCGATGGCAGCCATATCCGCACGCTGCTCTTGACCTTCTTCTTCCGCCAGATGCCGCAGCTGATCGAGAAGGGCTTCCTCTATATCGCGCAGCCGCCGCTTTTTCAGGTAAAGCGCGGCAGTGCGAAAGCCGTCTATCTGAAGGACGAGGCAGCGCTCGAGGAATATTGCATCACCGCGGGTCTCCGCGACGCCGTCTTCATACAGCATGACGGGGTGCAGCGCGCCGGCAACGATCTGCGCGATCTCATCGAGCATGCGCGCCACACGCGCAACCTGCTGCAGCCTTTGGTGCGCAAGATCGGCAGTCTCGATGTCGCCGAGCAAGCGGCGATCAACGGGCTCTTGGGCCTCTCGATTCTCGACAATCCGACGCAGATGGCCGAGGCGGCACATTTCCTTGCGCGCAAGCTCGATGCGCTCGCACCGCCAACCGAGCGCGGCTGGCGCGGCGAGGTTGCGGGTCAGGGATTCGTGCTGACGCGGACGCGCCACGGTGTCACCGAGCGCTACGTGCTCGAAGGCCAGTTCCTCCGGAGCGCCGAGGCGCGTCGGCTCGACGAGCGGACGGGCGAGCTGCAGGAATACTATGCGAAGCCTGGCAAGCTCGTCGTCAAGGACAAGGAATACCCGGTGAAGGGCCCGACCTCTCTTGTGCAGGCCGTGCTCGACTTGGGCCCGAAGGGCGGCGACATCCAGCGCTATAAAGGGCTTGGCGAAATGAATCCCGAGCAGCTTTGGGAAACCACCCTCAACCCCGATGCGCGCTCGTTGTTGCAGGTGAAGGTGCCGCATGCGGCCGATGCCGAGGAGACCTTCTCGACCCTGATGGGCGATCTCGTCGAGCCGCGGCGCGACTTCATCCAGGCGAATGCGCTCGAAGTCGCCAATCTCGACGTCTGAGGGTTTTTGGCTGTCGCAACCTCGACGTCAACGAAGCCCGACCTGACGGTCGAGGTTTCCTTTCCTCACGGACGAACGTGGATGATCGTCTTCCCATCGATCCGCCTGGTCGGATTGAAGGCGGCGACGGCGTCGTCGAGTCCAGACCGCATCCATTCATTGACGATTTCAGTGGTTCAGCAGCGGATAGAATTGAGTCCAGCCATCGTCTTCCTTCGCTCGCCATGTGGGCAGTACGCGCAGTCGGATTCACCTGCCTTATCGGGGAATGAGCCGCTCCTGGCGAAGCCGAGCAAACAGCGCGAAGAAGCTCTCGTCCGTCGCCTGGTAATCGAGGAAGCCGAGCTTGCGGCTTTTGCTCATATCGGTGACGACCTCGATCGGGCGGCCCAAATCGGCGTCGGTATGCCAGGCGGAAGCAAGGGCCGACAGGCGAGGCTCGGCCAAGCCATGCTTGCGGGCGATCTCGGCCCATAGCGGCGCCGCATCGGCAAGCTGGCGCTCCAATGGAACGCCCGTGCCCGGAAAGGGCGCGGGCTCGAGCCCGAACCAGTCCGCCAAACGTTGCCACATCCATTTCCAGCGAAAGATATCGCCATTGACGACGTTGAAGGCCTGATTGCGTGCCGCTTCCGTTACGGACGCCCATTCCAGATGGCGGGCGAGCAGCCGCGCATCGGTCATGTCCGTCAGGCCGTTCCACTGCGTTGAGGAACCGGGAAAGAGGAAGGGGCGTTTGCTCTCGCGGCAGATCGTGGCATAGACGGCGAGCGTCGAGCCCATATTCATCGCATTGCCGATGGCGTAGCCGATGATCGTGTGCGGCCGGTGTACGCTCCATCCAAAGCCATCGCGCTTTGCCGCGGCAAACACTTCGTCCTCTTGCGCGTAGTAGAAATTTTCGGCAGCGAGCCGGGGCTGCTCTTCACGGAAGGGCGTTGGCGGCAGCTCGCCCTTGCCATAGGACTCAAACGGGCCGAGATAGTGCTTGAGGCCGGTCACGAGTGCCACGTGCCGCACCGAGCCCGCGGGCGAGAGCGCGTCAAGCAGGTTGCGGACCATTATGCTGTTGATGCGGATGTTCTCCGCCTCGGTTTTCTGGCGCGACCATGTTCCGAAGAAGACGTGGGTGGGGCGCAATCCCGTCAAAGCCGCACGGATCGACTCAGCATTCAGCAGATCGGCGGCAATGGGCGTAAGGCCGTCGATATTGGAAGGCGGCCGCCGCGCCAGACCGTAGGTATGCCAGCCTTTGCTGATGAGGTGCTGGGCGAGGCTGTTGCCGACGATGCCGCTCGCTCCAACCACCAGGGCCGAATCCGCCATTTTCGCCTCCATCTCCTGCATAACGGAACGCCCGCTTCCGCCCGCAGCACTTCAACCGGCAAAGGCGCGCAAAAAGCCAAGCGGACGGGAGATTCGGAAGATTCAGGATTTATTGGTTGATGTAGAGACGCGCTACGTCAGCGCGCTTGGCGAAATTTGAGGGGTTTGTCCCGATGTTGCGCAATTGGCTCCCGCTCAGCGAGCGGGGCGCCGCCGATCGGGCCGCGTATTAGCGCGTGCCGCCGATGCGGCGAAAGCGGGGGCGCATCACCTCCGGCATCAGCTCGTCGAGCGCAGCGAGGAGCCGCACCGGCTCCGGCCACTCGATTGGCGCGCGTCCATCTGGCGCGAAGCCGAAGACGCGCAGCCGCGCCGCGAGTGCCGATTTGGCGCCTTGCGCCGAGCCCTCGACGGCGATCGATGCCTCGCGGGCGCAACCGCTGCGCGCCAAGGCGGCGAGATAAGGCTCTGGATCCGGCTTGCCGAGGCATACCTCGTCGCCGCCGATCACGACATCGACGAAGCGTGCCAAGCCTGTTGCGGCGAGCCAACGGCGGCTGCGCGCCGCGCTGTTCGATGTTACGATGCCGATCTTGAAGCCTTGGCTGAAAGCGGCTTCGAACGTCGCGGCGGCGGACGAGGTCGGTGCGATATCATGGAATGCGGCATCGGCAAACCGGTCGTAGAGCTGGATCAGCTCCGTCAGCTTGTGCGGCAGCGACCAGTCGCGCTTCAGCGTGGCGATCGCGATCGCGGCCGGCGGTCCGGCGATTGCTGAGAATTCGGCATCGCCCACCTCGCGGCCGAGCGCGGCGGCAAAAGCGGCAAAGACGCGCCGCATTGCGGCCTCGCTATCCGCGACCGTGCCGTCCAGCTCGAAAAAAATGCCGCGCCGGGTATTGCGATACATGCAGCCGAACTCCTAACGAATTCGCGCAGCAGAAAAACCAACAGCGGCGGCGGCAGGAAGATACGGCAATGCCTCAAAGCCGGTGCGTCGGCAGTCGATCGTGGTCGCGCGCAAAATTTCGAATCCGCTGCTATGCCGTTGCTGTGCAATCGAGAGCTCGATTGACCCTAGGCGACCGTACTTAACAACGGATGAAAATCGGCGCCGAAGAAGCTTTGACAGGCTCAGAGGGCGCGTTACCATCGCCGCAACCAATCAACAAAGAGGCACGCCATGGACGATTCACCTTTTCCGACGGCAACGCAGCAAGGCACGGACAGCGCCGCCGAAGTGCTGCTCAAATCGATGAAGGTGAATGGCATCGACTATATGTTCGATAATCCGGGAACGGATTTCGCGCCGCTGATCGAGGGGCTCGCCGCGAGCAAGCGCAAAGGCGCGGTGATTCCGAACCTCATGGTGATCCCGCACGAGAATTGCGCCGTCGCCATGGCGCACGGCTTCTACATGGTGAGCGGTCAGCCGCAAGCGGTGATGGTTCACACCAATGTCGGCACCGCCAACACGCTCAATTGCCTTGCCGATGCCTGCCGCGAGAATGTGCCGATCCTGATGATGGCAGGCCGCAACCCGATCACCGAGCAGGGCGTCTTGGGATCGCGCAACGGCCCCATCCACTGGGGCCAGGAGATGTTCGATCAGGCCGGCATGCTGCGCGAATTCGTCAAATGGGATTACGAGATGCGCCTGCCGCTGCAGGCGACGGAGCTCGTGCCGCGCGCGCTCGAGGTGATGATGGCGAGCCCGCGCGGCTCCGCCTATCTGACCCTGCCGCGCGAGGCGTTGGGCGGGGGCGTCCCCGCTTCGAACCAGCCGCTGACACCCCGCGCCCATCCGTCGGTGCCCTATCCCGATCCCGCGGCGATCGCGACCCTCGCCGGCATGATCGCCAAGGCCGAACGGCCCCTCATCATCACCGCTGCCGCCGGCCGCACCGCGGCGGGAATGGAAGCGCTGGCGCGCGTCGCCGATCGCTTCGCCATCCCGGTGGTCTCGTTCAACGCGCGCTACGTCTGCATGCCAACGAGCCATCCGATGAACCAGGGCGGGATGCCGAAGCCGCTTCTTTCCGAAGCGGATCTGGTCATCGTGCTCGATACGGACGTGCCGTGGTATCCTTCGCAGGAAAGCCCGCCGACCGGCTGCCGCATCGTCCATATCGGCGATGACCCGGCGTTCTCGCGCTACCCCATCCGCGGTTTCCCTTGCGATCTCTCGATCACTGCCGAGACGGTCGCGGCGCTCACTGCGATCGAGGCGGCGCTTGCCGAAAAAGGCGCCGACAAGGATGCGAAGATTGCGCCGCGCCGCCAGCGCCTCGGCGAGCGGCACAAGGCGATGCGCGCCCAAGCGAAGGCGATGGTGGAGAAAGCCGCATCGCAGCCGACCATCAAGCTTGAATACCTCAATCATTGCCTCGGCGAGGCGATCGGCGAGGATGCGATCATCGTCAACGAGTATTGGACGCGAACCGAATTCTGCCCGCGGGAGAAGCCGGCGACGCTCTATGGCTCGAGCCCCGCGGGCGGGCTCGGCTGGGCGGTCGGCGCCGCGCTCGGCGCGAAGCTGGCGCAGCCCGAAAAGCTGGTCGTCGCCACGGTCGGCGACGGCGCCTATATGTTCGCCAATCCCACGGCATGCCATTGGGTCGGCGAGGCGCACAATTTGCCGATCCTCACCGTCATCAACAACAATCAGGTCTATAACGCCGTCCGTCGTGCGACCTTGGCGATGTATGAGAAGGGCTTGGCCCAGGCCGAGAACGACGCGCACACCCTCGCCGATCTCCAGCCCTCGCCCGCTTTCGAGAAGCTGATCGAAGCAAGCGGCGGCTATGGCGAGCGGGTCGAGAAACCGGCCGATCTCCCGGCGGCCCTGGCGCGCGCCGTGAAGGTCGTGCGCGAGGAGAAGCGCCAGGCGCTTCTCAACGTGATGACGACGCTTTAATTAGAAAGACGAACCACAAAAGGCATGAAGGCACTAAGAAGGAAACGGACCTCCTTAGTGCCTTTGTGTCTTAGTGGTTTAAATCTTCTTGTGAAAAAGGCGCAGTGTCGGCACCGCGCCTTTAATTTTGTTTCGCACGACGGCTCGCGCCGAGGATCGGCGCTCGCCTGTACTACGCGTTGCCGCGCTGCTCGCGGAAGAAGTCGAGCTTTTCCTGCGCGACGCGGTCGGA
>CAYMNX010000578.1:0-5860 GCA_964391905.1 uncultured Rhizobiaceae bacterium | reverse complement strand
CGGCCTCGGCCTGGCTCGCAAAGCCGAGGCTGAATTCCTTGAGCCGCGTCAGCGCTTCGCCGGCGACGCCGGCGAGCGCCTGCGCCTGCCCGATGAGCGCCGTATTCGCGGCTTCCGCCTGCCGCGCCGTCTGCTCCGACTGGGCGACGAGCACCGCGCCGCTTTCATGGAGCCGCGTGCCGATCTGCTCGGCGCGCATCGTCGTTTCCGTGACCGCAGTCAGAAGCGCCTGCGCCTCGCTGCGCAACGTCGCGCCGCTGCGCTCGGACGCGGCGAGGGTTTCGCGCGCCACCTGGTCGAGCCGCGCGGCCGCGTCCGCAAGCAGGCGCTCGACCGCCGCGCGGTGAGTCGCGAGGCGCTCCGCGGCACCGTCGCCCGCCTGCGCGATCAGCGACGCGAGCGAATTGGTCTGCCCCGCGATGCGATCGACCGCGATCGCAATCTCGCGGCCGACGCGCTCGCCCGCCCCATCGAATTGCTCGGCCGCGCTTGCCGCCGCCTTGACGAACGCCTCGCCGATCGTCCGGTTCAGCAATTCGGCGCGCTCGATGACGCGCGAGCCCGCCGTCTCGACCGCCCGATCCACCGCCTGCTGCACCGCCGCGACGTGGACTTTGAGGCGGTCCGCCGCCATGTCGAGATCGCTGGTCGCGACGCGCTGCACCGCCGCCGATTCGTCGGCGAGCGTCTCGGCAAGCTTCGCCAGCGGCTCGATCGCGGCGGCGAGGTCGCTGCGCGCATATTCCGCGCGCTCGACGAGACCGTTGACCGATTGGATCGCGCCGCCCAGCACGGTTCCAAGATTATCGGTGACGAGCTTCAGCCGCGCTCCGGCCGATTCGCTCGCGGCGTTGAGATCGTCCACCTGCTGGCGCAGCGATAAGAGCGTGTCGCGCGCGCGCTCATCGAGCTTTCCGGGCGCTGCCTGCAGCACGCGGACATGTTCGGCCAAGCGCGTTGAAACTTCCTCGAGGCGGGCGGTTCGCTGATGCGCCGCGCCGAGGCTCCAGGCGGCCAGAATCGGCAGAACGGCGGCGAGAACGACGAGGGCGATCTCGTGCGGCAGAAGCGACGGCAGGACGCCCCAGCCGATATAGTCGCTGACATAAAAGACACATAAGCTGAGCCAGACCACGCCGAAAATCGGTCCGGTCAACAGACGAGTCGATAAACGTAAGGCCAAGGCCGCTCCCCTCGCCGCGTCCTCTACCCTACCCGCGCCGGGTCGAAGACTCGCTCATCTGAGAGATCGCGTCAACTCGCGTCGGCGATTCGCGCCAGGGCTGCGCGAAGCGGCGCCGGCAGCGGGACGGGCCGCCGCGTCTCGCGGTCGACATAGACATGGACGAAGTGGCCGGCGGCGGCGGCCTCGTGCTCGTCCTTCTTAAAGATCGCGACCTCATAGCGAACGCTGCTACGTCCGAGATGGCCCACGCGCAAGCCGGCCTCGATCACCTCGGGAAAGGCGAGCGGCTTGAAATAACGGCACATGGTCTCGACCACAAGGCCGATGACCGTGCCGCCATGAATGTCGAGGCATTGCGCCGCGATGAGATATTCGTTCACGACCGTGTCGAAATAGGAATAGTAGACGACATTGTTGACGTGGCCGTAGATGTCGTTGTCCATCCACCGCGTCGGAATGGCGAGGAAATGCTTGTAATCGGCCCGCCCGGACGCGGCGCGCTGTCCGTCCTCCTGGCTCACCGCTTGAACAGGCCCTCGGCGCCGCTCCGCTGCTTACGCTTGGCTGCGATCTCGTTGCGGGCGCGCTGGATCTCCTGCTCGAGGTCCGCGATATAGGCTTCGAGCTCGGCGACCGCCATCGGGCCGAGATCGCGCGGCTTGGGCGCCTTGCGGCGCGGCTCCAGCTCGTCCTCGTCCATCCCATCCGTCCTTTCCGAGGTTGCCAGTTTGGCGCGATCGGGCTAGAGGTGCAATCCAAGCGACCACCTGAGGAATGGGCATTTGATGACCACCCTCCCCACCACCATGACCGCGATCGAGATCGCCAATCCGGGCGGGCCCGAGGTGTTGCGCGCGGTCACGCGGCCGATGCCCGTGCCCGGCATGGGCGAGGTGCTGATCGCGGTTAAGGCTGCCGGCGTCAATCGTCCCGATATCATGCAGCGCAAGGGCCAATATCCGCCGCCGCCCGGCGCCTCCGATATTCCGGGGCTCGAAATCGCGGGCACAGTGGTCACCGTCGGACTCGGCGTCCACCGTCTGAAGGTCGGCGACGAAGTTTGCGCTTTGGTGACAGGCGGCGGTTATGCGACCTATTGCGTCGCGCCCGAGCCGCAATGCCTTCCGGTGCCGAAAGGCTTCAGCCTCGTCGAAGCAGCGGCGCTGCCCGAAACCTTCTTCACCGTCTGGCACAATGTCTTCGAGCGCGGCCGGCTCACGCCCGGCGAATCGATCCTTATCCATGGCGGCTCCTCCGGTATCGGCACCACAGCAATCCAGCTCGCCAAGGCGCTCGGCGCCGGGGCGATTTTCGCGACCGCGGGCAATCGCGATAAATGCAATGCTTGCGAAAAATTGGGCGCGACGCGCGGCATCGACTACCGCCACGAGGATTTCGTGCAGGTGGTGCGCGAGGCGACCGCCAATCGGGGGGTCGATGTCATCCTCGACATGATCGGCGGCGACTACATTCCAAAGAATTTGAGCATTCTCGCCGTCGAAGGCCGCCATGTCAGCATTGCGACGCAACATGGCGTCATGGCCGAGGTTAACTTTGTCACGATCATGGGCAAGCGCTTGACGCTGACCGGCTCGGGACTGAGGCCCCGCAGCGTCGAGGACAAAGGCGCGATCGCCGCCTCGCTGCGGCAAAAGGTCTGGCCATTGCTCGATGCCGGAAAAGTGAAGCCCGTCATCTTCCGCACCTTTCCTTTGACCGAAGTGGGCGAAGCTCACCGCCTCCTCGAAAGCTCGAGCCATACCGGCAAGATCATGCTCTCGGTCTAGCTTGGCGAAACCGGCCTTCTTCCTTCCCCGGCCCTCTTTCCAGTTCCTTCCGGAACCCCTATATACGTCTTATCTCCGACATTTAATGACTTGATTTCATAAAGAACCTCGCGACGAGGAGGAAGAATGACATTGCCCCTGATGCCCAAAGCAACCGCCGTCTGGCTGGTGGAGCATACGTCGCTGACCTTCGACCAGATCGGCGAGTTCTGCGGGCTGCATCCCCTCGAGGTTCAAGCCATCGCCGATGGCGAGGTGGCGGTGCAGATGCAGGGGCTGGATCCGGTCGCCAATGGCCAGCTCACGCTCGAGGAGATCGAGCGCTGTCAGAAAGATCCAAACGCCCGGCTTCAGATCGCGAAGGAAGCCCACCCGATCGAAATGGTGAAGCATACCGGGCCGCGCTACACGCCGATCGCCAAGCGTCAGGACAAGCCCGACGCGATTGCCTGGCTATTGAAGAACCACCCCGAGCTCAGCGACGGCCAGATCTCGAAGCTCGTCGGCACGACCAAGCCGACGATCGAGGCGGTGCGTGACCGCACCCATTGGAATTCACCCAATATCAAGCCGCGGCATCCGGTGGCGCTCGGCCTCTGCTCGATGGAGATGCTGGAAGCCGCGGTGGCGCGCGCCAATCGCGGGAAGAAGCGCGCCGAGGAGGACGGGCCGCTGGTGAAGCCGCCGACGCTCGAGGACGTGGCGGGCGGCAACAACGAGGACGTCGCCCCCTAAGAGAGACCCTGCCGCGCCCGGTTTGACTAATCGGAGGGCGGCGATGGCAATCTACCGACAGTTCCCGCTCTACGGCGACGCGATGACCGCTGCAATCGCCGTTGTCCACAATCTCGCGGCGGTCACGCGCAATTCGCGACTTCAAGCCCTGGGAAGTCGGAACCTTAAATCCATTCGAGGCAGGTCGAGAGCGCTAGCAGTTTCGAACCTGCATGCGTTATTGCGGCTTCGCGAGACCCGCGCTTTTGAGGCTCTGATCGATCTCGCCGAGAATGGCCGGATCATCGATCGTCGCCGGCATCTTGTAGTCCTCGCCATCGGCAATTGCGCGCATCGTGCCGCGCAGGATCTTGCCCGAGCGCGTCTTCGGCAAGCGATCGACGACCACCACGGTCTTGAAACTCGCAACCGGACCGATGCGGTCGCGCACGAGCCGCACGAGTTCATCGGCAAGCGCATCGCGATCGGGTTTGACACCGGCCTTCAACACGACAAGGCCCAGCGGGACCTGTCCTTTGAGGGGATCGCCGACGCCGATCACGGCGCATTCCGCAATCGCCGGATGCGAGGCGAGCACTTCCTCGATCGCGCCGGTCGAGAGGCGATGGCCCGCGACATTGATGATGTCGTCGGTGCGGGTCATGACGAAGACATAGCCGTCCGCGTCGATATAGCCCGCATCGGCCGTGTGATAGTAGCCGGGATAGTCGGTTAGATAGGATTTGATGAAGCGCTCTTCCGCCTGCCAGAGCGTCGGCGACGAGCCGGGCGGCAAGGGCAGCTTCACGCAGAGCGCGCCGATCTCGCCCGGCTTCATCTCGGCGCCGGAAGGTTCGAGCGCGCGCAGATCATAGCCCGGCACGGCGCGCGTCGCCGAGCCGTGCTTCACCTTCTGCAAGCCGAGGCCGACGCAATTGGCGCTGATCGCCCAGCCGGTTTCGGTCTGCCACCAATGGTCGATCACCGGTACCTTGAGATGCGCTTCCGCCCATTGCACCGTTGCGGGATCGGCGCGTTCCCCCGCGAGAAACAGCGCGCGGAATTTCCCAAGATCGTAGCGATGAATAAAGTCGCCGTCGGGATCATCGCGCCGGATCGCGCGGAAGGCGGTCGGCGCCGTGAACAGCGCGTCGACGCCATGCTCGGCGATGAGCCGCCAATAGGCGCCGGCATCGGGCGTGCCCACGGGCTTGCCCTCATAGAGCACGGTCGTGCAGCCATAAAGCAGCGGCGCGTAGACGATGTAGGAATGGCCGACGACCCAGCCGACATCGGAAGCGGCGAAGAAGATCTCACCCGGCTTCATGCCATAGACATTCGCCATCGACCAATAGAGCGCGACGGCATGGCCGCCATTGTCGCGCACGATACCTTTGGGTTGGCCGGTGGTGCCGGACGTGTAGAGAATGTAGAGCGGATCGGTCGCTTCGACCGCCACGCATGGCGCGGGCGGCGCTTTCGCCACCACCTCGCGCCAATCATGGTCGCGCCCCGGAATGAGATCGCAGCGTTGCGCGTCGCGCTGCAGGATGACGGTCGCAGGAGGCTTTTCTTTGGCGAGCGCGATGGCGCGATCGAGCAGCGGCTTGTAGGCGATGACGCGGCCGGGCTCGATGCCGCACGAGGCCGAAAGAATGACCTTAGGCTTTGCATCGTCGATGCGCGTTGCGAGCTCCGGCGCCGCAAAACCGCCGAAGACGACGGAATGAATGGCGCCGATCCGCGCGCAAGCGAGCATCGCCATCACCGCTTCGGGCACGAGCGGCATGTAGATGATAACGCGATCGCCACGCGTCACGCCCAGCGCCGCGAGCGCGCCTGCGAGCTTTGCCACCTCGTCACGCAACGCGCGATAAGTGAAGTGCTTCACCTGCCCGGTGACGGGGCTGTCATAGATGAGCGCCCATTGCTCGGCGCGGCCCTTCTCGACATGGCGGTCGAGCGCGTTCCAGCAGGTGTTGAGGCGGCCGCCGCGAAACCAGCGATAGAGCGGCTTTCGGCTCTGATCGAGCACGCAATCCCAGCGCCGCTCCCAGTCGATTGCCGCCGCGGCCTCGCCCCAGAAATTCTCCGGCTCGGCCAGGGAGCGGCGGTGCTCTTGCATCTGGCGACTCATCATGGCCTCCTCCCTTTGCGAATTCTGGATTATTAT
>CAYMNX010000577.1:0-2987 GCA_964391905.1 uncultured Rhizobiaceae bacterium | reverse complement strand
AGGCCAAGTCACGCGCATCCCGGCAGACGAGCTAGGCGCAGACCCTTGGGAATTCGCGGACGAAGAAGTCCGCGCCCTGTTTACCCGCATCCGCGACCGGTTCCCGGTGCGGCTATCCAAGGTCGCGGAAATCGAAGTCGGCGTGCAGACAAGCGCGGATGGAATCTACATCTTTCAGGAAACGGCGTCGGACACGAACACGGTGACCTTGCGCTGGAACGATCGCGATTGGCGGATCGAACGAGGTATTCTGCGGCCATGCCTGCACGATGTCCCGCTCTATGCCTACGCGCGTCCCGCGCCGAACGCCTGGATAATCTTCCCCTATGAGCTGGTCGTAAACGGGAACGGCAGGACCCGTGCTCGCCTGATCCAGCCAGACGAAATGGCCAAGCATTATCCGGGTTGCTGGGATTACCTGTGCGCGCGCAGAGAGGAGCTGGAAAAGCGCAATATCGTCGGTGGCGCGGCGAGAGAGCGACAATGGTATCAGTATGGGCGCTCGCAGAGCCTGACCAAATTCGACCGACCGAAGATCATCCTTCCGGTGCTCTCGCTTGAGCCGCGTTACGCCTACGACGAAGCGAACACCATGTTCACCGGCGGCGGCAATGGTCCCTACTACATGGTACGTGCGCGTGATGATTCCGACGTTTCGACGATCTATCTTCTGGCCGTCTTGAATCATCCGCTAAGCGAAGCCTTCGTGCGAAACAACACCAGCACCTTCCGCGGCGGATACTATTCGCACGGCAAGCAGTTCATCGAGAATCTTCCGGTTCCCATTCCCGAGGAAGCGCCGCGCATCACCGTCGAAACAAAGACAGCCGAACTGATCGCTGCGATCGACGATCTTTCTACCGCTCGAACGCCACGGGCGCGTACTCGCAAGGAACGAGAGGTCAACGAGCTGCGCAGCGAAGTCGAACGGATGGTCTCAGCGCTCTTCGGCCTTACAGCCGCGGACATGATGACCATAGACGCCGTGCCGATACCAAGTTGACCGACGTTGGCGTTCAAAACTAGCAAATCGAGCACGACCGCTGAATAGCTGGCCAGACACAAAACATAGCCCATTACAACCGCACCCGATCATTCCCAAACTCTCCGAATAGCTATCCCCTTGCCGCCACGCGAGAATTGGCGGCATGCGGAACTTCGTCCACCGTCTTCTCGGCCTCGCGCGCACCCGCGCCTTCGACGCGGCCGGCGGCGGCCGGCGTTGGGAAGGCGCAAAGGGCATCGAGGCGCTGAACGCCTCGATCCTGGCGGGCGCCACCACGGCCGCGCGGCGCGCCGGCTGGTATGCCCGCAACAACCCGTGGGTCGCCTCCGCCATCCAGGGCCTTGTCGCCAACGCCATCGGCTCGGGCGTCAAGCCGCGCTCGATGCATCCCGATGCGGCCGTGCGCGATCGGCTGCACGCGCTCTGGAACCGCTGGACCGACCGCGCCGACGCCGCGGGCCTCACCGACTTCTATGGACTCCAGGCGCTCGCGCTCAGGGCGATGGTCGAAAGCGGCGAATCGTTCGCGCGGCTGCGCTTCGCGGAAGCCGACGACGGCCCGCCGCTTGCGATCGATATCCTCGACCGCGAGCAGGTGCCGACCGAGCTGCATCGGGAGGTTGGCGCCGGCGCGCGCATCCGCGCCGGCATCGAGTTCGACGCCGCCGGCCGGCGCACCGCCTATCATTGCTATCGCCATCGCCCGGGCGATGCGCTCGCGCCGATGGCGCTCGATACCGTGCGCGTGCCCGCGGCCGACATGCTGCATCTCTTCCAGCCGCTCGCGCCCGGGCAATTGCGCGGCATCACCTGGCTCGCGCCGATCCTGCTTCGCCTGCACGAACTCGACCAATACGAGGACGCGGCGCTGGTGAAGGCGAAGGTCGCGGCGCTGTTCACCGGCTTCATTCGTGATCCGGACGGGACGGTCGCCGGCCTCAACACCGGCGGCGCCGTCAACGGCGTGCTCAATGTCGGCATGGAGCCCGGGAGCCTCGTTCCGCTGCCGCCCGGCGCCGATATCCAGTTCTCCGACCCGGCCGATCCCGGCGACTACGGCGCCTTCGTCAAGAACCACCTCCGCGCCATCGCCGCGGGCCTCGGCGTTCCCTATGAGCTCGTTTCCGGCGATCTCGAAGGCGTCAGCTATTCCTCGATCCGCGCCGGGCTCCTCGAATTTCGCCGGCGCATCGAGCAACTGCAATACGCGGTGATCGTCTTCCAGTTCTGCCGACCGGTGTGGGAGCGCTTCGTGCGGCTTGCGGCGCTGTCAGGCGTGATCGATGCGCGCGGCTTCGATCGCGATCCGGCCGCCTTTCTCGCGGTCGAATGGCTCCCGCCGAAATGGGATTGGGTCGATCCGCTGAAGGACGCGCGCGCCGAGATCGAGCAAATCCGCGCGGGGCTGAAGAGCCGCAGCCAATCGATCGCCGAGCGCGGCTACGACATCGAGGAAGTGGACGCGGCCATTGCCGCCGACCGCGCCCGCGAACAGCGCCTCGGGCTTTCCTTCGACAACACCGTTTCGACGCAAGCGCAGGAGCCGGCCAATGCCTGAACTCTTCGTCCGCCGCGCGGCGCTCGCGCCGCAGACCGCCCATGCGGAAGGCCGCACAGTCGAAGCGGGTTGGACCACCGGCGCCGCGGTGCGCCGACGTGACGCCGCCGGCTTCTACATCGAACGGCTCTCGCTCGATCCCGAGGCCGTCGATCTTTCTCGCCTGATCGGCGCGTCGGTGCTCGATGCGCACCGCCAGAGCGCCGTGCGCGACGTGCTCGGAACCGTGCGCGATGCGCGCGTCGATGGCCGCCAGGGTTCGGCCGTCTTGCAGTTCTCGGCCCGGCCCGAGGTGGAGCCGATCTGGCAGGACGTGATGGCCGGCATCCTGCGCCACGTGTCCGTGGGCTACACGGTGGAGCGCTGGCGCGACGACAACGATCTCGCGACCGGCGATCGCATCCGCACCGCCGTCGCCTGGAC
>CAYMNX010000576.1:0-6058 GCA_964391905.1 uncultured Rhizobiaceae bacterium | reverse complement strand
GCCGCCAATATCTTTGCCCAAATCAGGCAGCACGATCCCGGCAATGTCGACGCCATGGCCGGGCTCGCCCGGATCGCGATCGCGAAGAAGGATTTGAAGCAAGCGCGCGAGCTTCTGGCGGAGATCCCGGCCGAGCACGCGAACCATGCCGAGGTGACGGCGGCGCGCGCCGGGCTCGAGCTGGCCGAGGCCGGCGCCAAGGCCGAAGGCGCGATCGGCGAGCTAAAGGCGCGGCTCGAGCGCGACCCGAAGGACCACCAGGCGCGGTTGGATCTCGCCTCGGCGCTGTTTGCGGCGGGCGAGCGCGAAGCCGCGATCGATCAGCTTTTGGAGCTGGTGCGGCGCGATCGCGAATGGAACGACCAAGCGGCGCGCAAGCAGCTCGTCAAATTCTTCGAGGCGATCGGCTTGGGCGATCCGCTCACCGTGCAAGCGCGCAAGCGTCTCTCCTCGATTCTTTTCGCATGAGCTTCGAGCCGCGCTTCGAGGATCTACCGACACTCTTGCCGATCTTCCCTTTGACCGGCGTGCTCCTGCTGCCGCGCGGGCGGCTGCCGCTCAATGTCTTCGAGCCGCGCTACCTTGCCATGACCCAGCACGCTTTGGCGCATGGCCGCATCCTCGGCATGGTCCAGCCGCAGGAAGGGATGGGCGATGCCGGCGATCCGCCGGTCTACCGCACCGGCTGTGCCGGCCGCATCGTCGAGTTCGCGGAAACGCCCGACGGCCGATTTCTCATCACCTTGAAGGGGGTCGCCCGTTTCGACATCGAAGCCGAGCCGCCGCGGCAAGAGCTCTTCCGCCAGATCGTGCCCGACTGGCAGCGCTGGCGCGACGATCTCGAGGAAGATGAGGAGGATGTCGATCGCGAGCGCATGGTCGCGGCGCTCACGCCGTTCTTCGAGCGCCACGGCATTACCGCCGATTCCGAGGTTCTGACCTCGGCGCCGATCGAGCATCTCGTCAACTCGCTTGCCATGGCCTGTCCGTTCAGTCCACGCGAAAAGCAGGCGCTGCTCGAAGCGCGCCGCACCGGCGAGCGCGCCAAGATCCTGACCGCCCTCGTCGAGATGTCGGTCGCGAGCAACATCACGCCGGGCGGCGGCGCCCGCAATTGAGCGCCACAGAGGGACATGTAAAAAAGATGGCCGATCCTGCCACCGAAATCGATCCGCGACTCCTCGAGATTCTCGTCTGCCCCCTGACCAAGGGTCCGCTTACTTACGATCGCGCCAAGCAGGAATTGATCAGCCTCCAGGCGGGGCTCGCCTATCCGATCCGCGACGGAATTCCGATCATGCTGGTCGACGAGGCGCGCACGCTCGAGGACGACGAGAAAGCGGCGCTCAGCGGTAAGTCGTGAGTTCCAGCTGATATCATGCGCGTTCGGCGACCCCCCTCCCTATCCCTCCCCCTCAAGGGGGGAGGAGGGAATGCAAAAGTCCCTCCCTCCCCCTTGAAGGGGGAGGGTTGGGGTGGGGGTGATAAAGCCGCTCGCGCTGAGAGCCGAGGCTAAAGCCCATGGCCGCGCCCGGCACGACGCGATGGCCGACCGAGCTGCGCCTCAAACGCGCGGAACGACTTCTCGAGATCAGCTTCGACGACGGCACGCGCTTTCGCCTGCCGGCCGAATATCTCCGCGTCGAGAGCCCCTCGGCCGAGGTCCAGGGTCACAGCGCCGGGCAAAAGCAACTCGTCCATGGCCGCGCCGGCGTCGGCATCACGCGCATCGAGCCGGTCGGGAATTACGCGGTGCGCCTCATCTTCGATGACGGGCACGACACGGGCATCTATTCTTGGAGCTATCTCCACGAGCTTGGCGCCGAGCAGGAGCGGCGCTGGGCGGACTATCTCACGGCACTCGAGAAGGCCGGGCTGAAGCGGGAGCGATAACCGCGCGCCAAACTAGGCCAATCAGGGAGGAGGGGTCGATGCTCGAAACCTCGATCGCCGGCAGCCTGCCGAAGCCGTTCTGGCTCGCGCAGCCGCAAATCCTCTGGGCGCCCTGGGCGCAGGAAGGCGAAGCGCTCGCCGAAGCCAAGCGCGACGCGACCTTGCTCGCCCTAAAGGAGCAGGAGGATGCGGGCATCGACATCGTCACGGATGGCGAGCAGTCGCGGCAGCATTTCGTCCATGGCTTCCTGGCAGAGGTGGACGGCATCGATTTCGCGCGGCGTGTCCGGATGGGCATCCGCAACAATCGCTACGAGGCCGACTGTCCGACGGTGATCGGGCCGCTTGCGCGCAGAGCCCCGGTCCATCGCGTCGAGGCGGCGCTCGCCCGCGCGCATACGAAGAAGAAGCTCAAATTCACGCTGCCGGGGCCGATGACGATCGTCGATACGATCGCGAATGAGCATTATCCCGACCGCGTCGCCATGGCGATGCGCTTTGCCGAGCTCTTGAACGAGGAGGCGAAGGAGCTCGACGCGCTCGGCGTCGATGTCATCCAGTTCGATGAGCCGGCCTTCAACGTCTATATGGACGAGGTGAGATCCTGGGGCATCGATGCGCTTCATCGTGCGAGCGCCGGCCTTCGCTGCAAAACCGCGGTCCATATCTGCTACGGCTACGGCATCAAGGCGAATATCGATTGGAAGGAATCGCTGGGGCAGGAGTGGCGGCAATATGAGATGATCTTTCCCGCCCTCGCCGAAAGCCGCATCGATCAGGTCTCGCTCGAATGCGCCAATGCGCGCGTGCCGCTTCACCTCCTGCGCCTCCTGGGCGAGAAATCCGTGTCGCTCGGCGCGATCGACATCGCGACCGACAAGATCGAGACGGCGGGCGAGGTCGCCGCGACCTTGCGCCGCGCGCTCGATCACGTCGCGCTCGAGCGGCTCGAAGCCTCGACCAATTGCGGCATGGCGCCGATGGCGCGCGATGTGGCGCGGGGAAAGCTCGATGCGCTCGCGCAAGGGGCGGCGCTTCTGCGCCGCGAATTGGGTCTGACGGAGGAGGATTGATCGATGACGCTGCCGCCCGCCAAGCCGACGCGCCCCGGCGCCGATATCAACCATCCGCTCGGCACCAACGGCCTCGTCGTCGTCTGCAAGAGCGCCGGCTTCGTCGAGTTTCACGACACGCGGAATTACGACACGGTCGAGGAATTGAAGCTGCCGGATTTTCCGCATGAGGTGGTGCTCTCGCCCGATCGGACAAAGGCTTATGTCTCGATCTACGGCAATGGCCAGGTCGGCACCAATACCGAGCCCGGCACCAAGATCGCGGTCATCGATCTGCCGACCAAGAAGCTCGATGGCTTCATCGAAATCGCGCCGTTCCTCGCGCCGCATGGCATGATGTTCGACAAGGCGGGCCTCCTTTGGGCGACCGCCGAATCGAGCCACGCGCTCGTCTTTATCGATCCCAGGCGCGGCGTCGTGCTGGGCCATGTCGAGACCCAGAGTCTTCGGACGCATTTCATGGCCGCCACTGCCGACGGCTCCAAGCTCTACGTGCCGCATCGGCAGTTGAGCTTCATGAGCGTGGTCGACACCGCGACGAAGCGGGTGACAAAGCGCATTCCCGATTTTCGCTATGAGTGCCAGGGCGTCGCGACCGCGCCCGACGGCAATCGCGTCTATCAGGCATCGAGCGCGCGGCCCGAGATCAGTGTCATCGACCCGGCGAGCGACACCGTCGCGGGAAAGATCGTGGTCGAGGGCCTCGGCGATTTCCCGCCGCAGCTCAACCGCCTGCGCGTCAGTCCCGACAATCGCTACCTCGTCATCTCCTTCCACGTCTCGCGCAAGGCCGCGATCATCGATGTCGAGGCGCCCGAGCGCCAGCATCTCTTCGCTCTTGAGAAGGCACCGATGGGCATTGCTTTCTCGGCCGATATGAGCAACGCCTTCGTCACCAACCACGATTCCGGCACGATCTCGGTGATCGACTTGAAGGCGATGCAGCTCGCCGGATCGATCAAGACCCATCTCGGCGCCGAGACGATGGCGTTCTACTGATCGGATAAGCCGCTACAGCGCTTCGCCGCGCACGAGCCGCGGCAGGTCGCCGACCAGCCCCATGGCGTGGCGCATGAAGAATTTCTTCAGGCCGGGCATGCGATTGACCGCGGCGAGGCCGAGATCGCGCGCGAGCTTGACCGGCGGCAGCGCGTTCGAGAAGAGCCGGTTGAGCCCGTCCGTCACCGCCGTCAGCATCATCACGTCGAAGTGGCGCCAGCCCTCATAGCGGCCCAAGACCTCGGCGCTGCCGAGATCCAACCCCAGCCGCGCGGCATCGACCACGATCTCGGCCAGCGCAGCGATATCGCGCACGCCGAGATTCCATCCCTGGCCGGCGATCGGGTGGATCACATGCGCGGCATCGCCGATGAGCGCAAGCCGCTGCGCAGTATAACGCTGCGCCTGCAGCAGCGCGAGCGGATAGGACCAGCGCGGCCCCTCGACCGCGAGCACGCCGAGATAATCGCCGAAGCGCCGCGCGAGCTCGCGCGTGAAGCGCGCGTCGTCGAGCGCCAGCAAAGCGGGCGCCGTATCGCTGCGCTCGGTCCAGACGATCGAGGAGCGATTGCCCGTCATCGGCAGAATCGCGAATGGCCCGGCGGCGCGGAAATGCTCGACCGCGATGCCGTGATGCGGCAATTCGTGGCGCACGGTGCAGACGATCGCGGTCTGGCGATAGTCGGTGCCGAAGGTCTTGATCTTCGCCGCTTCGCGCAGCGGCGAGTTGCGGCCATCGGCGCCGACGATGAGCTCGGCGCGCAGCATCTGGCCGTCGGATAGGTGGAGGATCGCCGCCGCCTCGCCGCGATCGGCACGCGCGACCGTAAGTGGCGCCAGAAGCCGAAGGCTGGGCAATTCGCCCGCCCGGGCATAGAGGCCGCGGCGCAGCAAGCGGTTCTCGATGATGTAGCCGAGCGGGTCGTCGCCAAGCTCGCGATGATCGTAGTGGAGGAAGAGCGGCGCGTTGCCGTCGGCGATCCGGATTTCGCGGATCGGCTCGGCATCGGCGGCAAGGCGCGGCCAGAGGCCGATGCCCTTCAGGACCTGCTGCGAGCCGTAGGCGATCGCGGTGGTGCGGCCGTCATAGGAAGCGGCGGAGACGCGTTTCGGATCCTCGCGGTCGATGATGGCGACCTCGAGCCCCGCCGCGGCACAAGCGATCCCCAGCGACAGGCCCGACAGCCCGCCGCCAACCACCGCCACTTCGACATCAAGAGCGCGATTTTCGGTCATTATTTTTACACAGTGACGGCCACACCCGCCGAAAACAAGCGCGCCGGACGGTTGAGGGAATGCTCGTTCATGAAAAATAGTTCATCCAGGAGCAAAAACTGCACATGTTTTAGGCGTATGCACAAGTTTCGTGCATCTTGTGATCAAGCGGTTTCTGCAATCGCGGGCTTTAGGCAAAAAACGCACGAATTTCGGCCAAACCGGGCTTTGGCACGAATCTTGTTCTTGTCCGGGGGGCGCCGGCCGGGCCGAGAGCTTGGTCGCGCGCGTGGGTCAATCGGGAGGTATATCTAATGACTTTTCGGAGATTTTGGTCGATTGCGGCGCTGATACTGCCGCTTCTCGTCCTTTCAATCACAATTCCAACGGCAGTTTCCTACGCCGACGATCAAGCGCCGGCCGCCGCCGCCACCGATCAAGCCGCCGCACCGGCCGCGCCGCCGGCTTGCGATGCGAAGACGCTTGAGAAATGCACGCCCAATTCGGGCGACACGGCGTGGATGATGACCTCGATGGCCCTGGTGCTGATGATGACGGTGCCGGGCCTCGGTCTCTTTTACGGCGGCCTCGTCCGCAAAAAGAATGTCGGCGATACGGTGATGACCAGCTTCGCCATCACCTGCCTCGTCACGGTTATTTATACCGTTTGTACCTACAGCATGGCCTTCACGGCGGGCACGCCCTTCATCGGCGGGCTCAGTCGCGCCTTCCTCCAGGGCATCTTGAGCGATATCGGCAATGGCGGCATCGGCAATCCCAATCCGCTCGCGCCGACGATCCCCGAAAGCGTCTACAGCATGTTCCAGCTGACCTTCGCGATCATCACCCCCGCGCTCATTGCCGGCGCTTTCGCCGAG
>CAYMNX010000575.1:0-1514 GCA_964391905.1 uncultured Rhizobiaceae bacterium | reverse complement strand
TCCCATAGATCTCTTCACGCACGCGCTTGAGCGTCTCCGGATCGAAGCCGCGCTTGCCCGGCTCGCCGCCCTCCTTCTCCATCTTCTTGAGTTTCTCCTCGGCCTCGGCCGCGAGTTGCTTGCGGACGCGCAGGGTGAGCTCCAGGTCGGCCTTCTGCGCCGCGGCGAGATCCTTGAGCGCGCGCGCCGCGAACATCGCGTTCTCGGGATCGAGCGTCACGGGCTCGCCATCCTCGCCGCCGGCGAGGAGATCGAGGATCACGGAATGCATCAGCTCGATGTTGAGCCGCGCCTGCCGGCTCTCGGGCGCATCGCCGAGCCGGCGCACCAGCGCGTCGGCGACCTCGCGCGAGCGCCGGATGCGCTCGCCGATCTCGTCGAGCTTCTTCACATGGCGGCCGAGCGCCGAGCGCGAAACATCCTGCGCGCCATCGAGCTCGCGCAGCTTTGCGAGGATCTGGTCGATCGTGAAGTGCCGCTCGCGCAGCTTCGCGATCTCCTCGCGGATCTCCGGCGGCAATTGCTCGATCGAGGATGGGCGGCTCATCGGCGAGCAAAGCCCCCGAGCGAGCGAAGCGAAGGGGGCGTCTTGCGCAGCCAAATCAAAGATTGGCTTCGCACGACGGCTCGCTCCTGGATTCGTCGCTCGCCTGTGCTACGCATCTCAGCCGATCCGCGACGGCCGCGTGACGCCCTCGACGACGGTGCGCCCCTCGGCGACATCGATGCCGCGATCGGTGAGATGCGCGACCAGCACCTTGTCGTCGAACCATTCATGCGTGACGAGCCCGCGCTCCTTCAGCCATTCGAGCTGCGTGCGCATCTCCGCGCGGCCGGCCCAATGATGGCCGAGCGCCGTCGCGCCCTGGCGCAGCACGCTTTCGTTGGCGGATCCGCCCGCCTCCTTCAAAAGCCGCAGCAAGGAAAGGCGAAGATGCTCGGCCATGAATTCGTGAAACCCGCTCATCGTTGATCCCGCATGAACTGATCCATCAGCTCGACCTGGTGCTTCAGCGTCTTGTGCAGCTCCTCGACGCCCTTCATCTGCGCCGATATCACGCGCACATCGCCGTTGAGACGCTCGAGTGACACGTTGAGCGCGGCGATGGATTCGCGCGTCGGCAGGGAGGCGATGCGCTCCTCGAGGAAGATGAAACGATTATCGCCGGCGGTGAGGCGCTCGGCATGGCCCTGCACGCGCTTGGTGAGCTCACCGAACTCGTCGCGCGGCACGAAGACGCCTTTGAGATAGAGCACCAGCAAGGTCAAGATCAGCGTCAGCGCGCAATTGGCGATGACGATCCATGACGCCCAATCCGAGAGGCTCAAGCCGGCCATCTTCCCTGTCTTTCGATACGCTGTTGACAATCGACGCAATATTGCGCGTCCGGCACGGCATGAAGCCGCTCAAGCGGGATCGGATCGCCGCAACGCTCGCAGTCGAGCGAGCCGTTGCCCGTATGATGCGCGCGGCCACGCTTGTGCTTCCTCAGTGCATCCTCGCGCAGCGCCTC
>CAYMNX010000574.1:0-9827 GCA_964391905.1 uncultured Rhizobiaceae bacterium | reverse complement strand
AACCTACCAGAACTCTATCAATTTTTACAATCTCTTCGGAGCGATTCCTCACTCCGAGCCGGAGCAGAAGGCGCCAAAAGATTGACTCAGGCGAAGAGCCTCTCGCTTTTAAGACTGTCGTACATGGCGGCGACCTAGGCGCCATAGCCGTTCCATATCACGGTCGGGCGACGCTCGTTGGTGCCAAGGACGCGCTCGCTCGCCTGGCTCCAGCGCGGATGCGGCACGTCAGGATTCACATTCGCCCAGAAGCCGTACTCGCTCGCTTGCAGCTTCTCCCACAACCCGACCGGACGCTTGTCGGTGAAGGTGAATTTGACGATCGATTTGATCGATTTGAAGCCGTATTTCCACGGCGTCACCAAGCGCAGCGGCGCGCCGTCCTGCTTCGGCACGGGATGGCCGTACATGCCGGTGACGAGGAAGGCGAGCTCGTTCGTCGCCTCTTCCATCGTGAGGCCTTCGATATAGGGCCAGGGATACCAGAACATCTTCTGGCCCGGCGCCATGCTCGGATCCTTGAAGGTCGTCATCTGCAGATATTTCGCGCTCGATAAAGGCTTCGCCATGTCGACGAAGGCCTTCAGCGGGAAGCCGCTCCACGGCACCGCCATCGACCACGCCTCGACGCAGCGATGACGATAAAGCCGCTCCTCGAGCGGCATCTGCTTCAGGAGATCGTCGATGCCGATCGTCATCGGCTTCTCGACCATGCCATCGATTGCGATCGTCCAGGGCCGGATCTTCAATTGCTGCGCGCGCTCGGCGATCTCCTTGTCTTCGCCATATTCATAGAAATTATTGTAGTTGGTCGAATACTTCTCCTCGGTGATCGGCTGATCGATCTTGTATTTGTCGTTGCGCTTGACCGGATAAAGCGAAGCCGAAGGATCTGGTTCCGCCGCGGGCGAGGCAAGGCCGCGCGCGAAGGGCGCGGCGCTCGCGCCGGCCGCGAGGATCGTGCCGATACCCATCGCCTTCAAGAGATCGCGACGATTGTGGAATGCGGTTTCGGGCGTCGCTTCGCTTTCGGGAATTTCCCAGCCGCGCTTCATTTTGATCAACATGTCAACCTCCATACCCTGGCGGCAGCGTTACTGCCGTGCCTGCTTCACCGCAAGTCAAAGAACCGCGATTGGCGCATCCGTATGAAGCTTCGCTGCACCTGCGTAAAAGTTACGCGGAACGCGCTTACAACTTGTTCATGTTCGTTTAATCCTTACGGCACAAAGACGCGAAACGGAAGAAAGCTCCCGTGCCTTCGCGCCGTGGTGTTCTAGGTGAGGCGAATTATTGCGCTGCCGCTTCGCTCGCGCGGTGATGAAGCGCCCGCTCGGCGAGCTTGCCGGTCAGCTCCTGGAGATGATCGAAGCGCGCCGCATAAGTGCCGACGCCCAAGGTCACCGAGCGCAGCTCGACGATGAGATCGTGGAGCTCCGATTGCGGCATGTTGGCCGCGACGACGTCCCAGCCGCCCCAACCAGGCTTCGCATCGAAGCCCAGGATTTGGCCGCGCCGCGCCGAAATGATGCGCTGCACGCGCGACGTGAAAGCGTTGGGCACCGAAATCTCGACATGCGAGATCGGCTCCAGGAGCACCGGGTTGCATTTCGGCATCACCTCGGCCATGGCCTGGCGCCCGACCGTCTTGAAAGCCTGATCCGAGCTGTCGACCTCGTGGAATTGTCCGGTGACGAGCGTGACCGCGACATCGACCACGGGGAAGCCCAGCGGCCCGCGCTTCAGATAGTCGTTCACGCCCTCCTCGACCGCGGGAATGTAGTTGCGCGGAATCGCGCCGCCGACCACCGCGTCCTTGAAGACATGGCCGGTGCCGCGCGGCAGCGGCCGGATCCCGATCTGGACATCGGCGAACTGACCATGCCCGCCCGATTGCCGCTTGTAGCGCGAATGGATTGAGCCCGGCAGCTTGATCGTCTCTTTATAAGGAACATGCGGCCGCCGCGCCGTGACGACGAGGTTGTAGCGCTGCTTCAAGCGCTCGAGCGCGATCTGGAGATGAATGTCGCCCTGGCCCCACAGGATGATCTCCTGCAGCTCGGCATTGTGCTCGACCGAGAGCGTCGGGTCCTCCTCGATGAGACGCTGCATCGCGCCGGCAAGCTTCACATCGTCGGTGCGTTTCTCGGCCGCAATCGCAAGCCCATAGACCGGCGCCGGTATTGGCGGGCGCAGCATCTCCGGCGCCGTGCCGGAGGACAGTAGCGTGCCGGTGGCAATGCCTTCGAGCCGCGCCAGCGCCACGACCTCGCCGGGCCCGGCCGACGACACCTTGGTCGACTGCGCGCCGAGGAGCTTCGACACGCCGGCGACGCGCACGCCGTTGAGGCTCATGCCTTCATTGACCTGACCGCTCCAGATGCGCACCAGCGATAATTTGCCGGCGCTCGGCGGATGATAGGTCTTGATCACCTGCGCCACCGTATCGGTGCTCTTCGGATCGAGCTTCAGCCGCGCGGCGGTCGCGGCGACATCGGGAGTCTCGTGGCGCAGCGCCTTCCAGAGGCGGCGCACGCCGTGATCGAGCGCCGCCGCGCCGAGGAAGACCGGCACGATGAGATCGCGCCGCAAATTCCGCGTCAGGTGGCGGTAGATCTCCTCTTTCGAGGGCTGCACATCCTCGAGGAGCTGGGTTAAGAGTTCGTCGTCGAAATCGGCGAGCTTCTCGACGAGGCCGGCGCGGCTTGTCCGCTCCTCGACGCTCATCTCGTCGGGCAGCTTGATGAGATCGGAAGCCTGGCCCGGCTTGTATTTGTAAGCGCGCTCGCTGACGAGATCGACATAGCCTTGCGGCGCATTCTCGGCCCCCGGCATCGGCACCTGGCGTAGCACCAAGGGCCGCTGCGAGACGCCTTGGAGCGCGGCCAAGACCTCGCTGACCCGCGCCGTCGCCGTGTCCATCTTGTTGATGAACACCATATGCGGGATCTGATGGTCGTCGAGAAATTTGAAGAGCGGCGAGAGGGTGAGCGCGCGCTCGATCTCGGGCTCGCACACGACCACCGCGACATCCGCCGCGAGCAGCGCGTTCTGCGCCTCCCAGCACAGCTCGACCGAGCCGGGGCAATCGAGGAAGGTCCAAGGATCGTCGAGATAGGAAGCGCGGGCGACGTTGATCTCGGTGGACATCTGCCGCGCTCGCGCCTCGGGCGCGCAATCGCCGACCGTGTTGCCCTCCTTCGGCGTGCCCCGCCGGTTGATCGTGCCCGAGGCGAACAAGAGCGCCTCGAGCAAGCTTGTCTTGCCGGAGAGATAAGGGCCGACCAAAGCCGCGCAGCGCGGCCCCGTTGGTCTATCGCTCATGCACGCCTCCTCCGCGTCGCTTCAAGGGGCAACGGTGCGGAAGCCTGCCGCACGAGGGCGGGCCACCGACCACGCCTGTCGTTCCCCCGATGGTTGCGCGGGAGAGGCGCGATGGCAAGCGGGAATCGGGGCGGTTAACAACTACTCACCAGGAGCACCCTCACCCTCCCGCCGCTTCGCGTCGGGCCCTTCCCTCTCCCATTTTCACGGGAGAGGGGCAAGTTGCGTTTAGCATCTCTCCCGCTTGCGGGAGAGATGCAACCCGGCCAACCGCTCTTCGCGGTTGGCCCCGGAGGGTTCGATCGCGAAGAGCGATCGAACGGATTGCTCCCATCGCGTTAGCGATGGGAAGGTGAGGGCTCGCATCGTTACGCGACCGCAGTGCAAACCATCTTGGCGGCTCATCTTTTTTCGCAACCCTGTGCCGAATTGACACCGGGCGCCATTCGCGGTTGGTTGGGCCGGCATTCAAGAACGCCAAGGGAGTTTCGGGACCATGAGTAGCGAGCGCGCAACCGGCGAAGGCATCGGTCAGCCTCTGCCGCGCAAGGAGGATTTGCGCCTCTTGACCGGCAAGGGCCACTACGCCGCCGATCACACGCCGCCCAACACGGCCTATGCCGCGATGCTCAGGAGCCCGCATGCCCATGCGATCATCCGCAGCATCGATACGAGCGCCGCCAAGAAATCGCCGGGCGTGATCGCAATCTATACCGGCGCCGATTTCGTCGCCGATGGGCGCAAGCCGATCCCGCACGCCCCTTCCTGGGAAGGCCCGCCCGACGTCGCCCTGACGATCAAGCCCGATTTCAAGGTCTTCGTCGCGCCGCATCTGCCGATGCCCGATAAGCGCGTGCGCTTCGTCGGCGAGCCCGTCGCGATGGTGGTGGCCGAGACCCTCGATCAGGCGAAGGATGCGGCCGAGCTCATCGAGGTCGATTACGACATCCTGCCTGCGGTGACGAAAGCGCCCGACGCCATCACCGGCAAAATCAAGGTCTGGGACGAGCGCGCCAACAATATCAGCCTCGAGGCCGAGGTCGGCGACAAGGCCGCGACCGACGCGGCCTTCGCCAAGGCGGCGCATGTCGTGCGCTTCGAGACGCAGATCAACCGCGTCACCGGCGTCCCGATGGAGCCGCGCTGCGCGATCGGCTTCATCGACGAGAAGGGCCGCTACACGATCTGGGCCGGAACCGGCGGCGGCATGGTGAAGGAGCGCCAGATCCTCGCCGGCGCGCTCGGCGTGCCGCTGGAGCAATGCCGCGCGATGTGCGGCGACATGGGCGGCAATTTCGGCACGCGCAATACCTTCTTCCCCGAATATGCGCTGCTGCCCTGGGCGGCGAAGAAGATCGGCCGGCCGGTCAAGTTCATGGGGGATCGCAGCGAGAGCTTCCTTTCCGATTACCAGGGCCGCGATCTGACGGTCACGGCCGAGCTCGCCCTCGACAAGGACGGCAATTTCCTCGCGGTGCGCGGCGTCAATTTGAGCAATATCGGCGCCTATGCCGCGCATTTCACGCCGCTCAGGAAGGGCCTCGGCATCATGCAGGGCGTCTATAAGATCCCGGCGGTGCATTTCCGCGGCTGCGCGGTGTTGACGAACACCGTACCGACGACACCCTATCGCAGCGCCGGCCGGCCCGAGGCGATCTATGTCATCGAGCGCCTCGTCGATCTCGCCTGCGATCTCCACGGCTTCGATCCGGTGGAGCTGCGGCGCCGCAACCTCATCCCGCCCGATCGCTTCCCCTACACGAACGGCGTCGGCATCACCTACGACAATGGCGAATACGAGAAGGGTCTCGATCTCGCGCTGAAGCTCGCCGATTATCAGAGCTTCGCCGCGCGCCGCGCCGAAGCGAAAGCGCGCGGCAAGCTGCGCGGCATCGGCATCTGCAACTACATCGAGGGCGCGGGCGGTGCGCCGCGCGAGCGCGCCGAGATCACCGTCGGCAAGGAGGGACGAGTCGAGCTCGTGCTCGGCACCATGAACAGCGGTCAAGGCCATGAGACGAGCTTTGCCCAGCTCGTCACCGAATGGCTCGGCGTGCCGATCGCGACGATCGATTTCGTCGCCCATGACACGGAGCGCGTCTCGGCCGGCGGCGGCTCGCATTCCGGCCGCTCGATGCGCATCGCGAGCCTCGCGATCGGCGAGGCGACCGACAAGATCATCGAGAAGGGCAAGAAGATCGCCGCGCATATCCTCGAGGTGAGCCCGGTCGATATCGACTTCGCCAAGGGCCAATTCGCGATCAAGGGCACCGACCGCCATATCGGCATCTTCGATGTCGCCAAGGCCGCGGCGACGCGCAACGACCTGCCCGACGAGCTGCGCGGCAAGCTCGACGGTATCGGCGATCACACCGTCTCGGTGGGCGCTTTCCCCTCGGGCACGCATATCTGCGAGGTCGAGGTCGATCCCGAGACGGGCGTCGTCAAGATCGTCAAATGGAGCGGGGTCGACGATGTCGGCTTGGCGGTCAATCCGCTTATCCTCCACGGCCAGACCCATGGCGCGGCAGCGCAGGGCATCGGCCAGGCTCTGCTCGAGGATTGTCATTACGATCGCGAGAGCGGACAGATGCTGGCGGGCTCGTTCATGGATTACGCCATGCCGCGCGCCGATTTCCTCCCCTCCTTCGATTGTGCCCTTGTCGAAGTGCCGGCGACGAGCCATCGCTACGGCATCCGCCCCGGCGGCGAAGGCGGCACGACGCCGGCGCTCGGCGCCTGCATCAATGCCGTGGTCGACGCGCTGTCGGAATTGGGCGTGCGCCATGTCGAGATGCCGGCGACGCCCGAGCGCGTCTGGCGCGCGATCCAGGAAGCGTAAGCGGCGCGGTAATTGAGATGCCCTCACCTTTCCGTCGCTTCGCGACGGGATAGGGAGGGGCCCCGCCCGCTCGGGCTGGGGAGGGTGAGGGTTTTTGATTTAGCAACAACACGCAACAACGAGGCACCATGAAAGTTGGATTGTTCGATCACGTCGAGCGCGCGGATCGCCCGCTTGCCGATCAGCTCGACGAGCGGCTCAATTTCGCCGCGGCGGCGGATGAGGCCGGCTTCTATTGCCTCCACATCGCCGAGCACCACTGCACGCCGCTCAACATGGTGCCGGCGCCGAGCGTCTATCTCGCCGCGGTCGCGCGGGCAACGAAGCGCCTCCGCTTCGGTCCGCTCGTCTATCTCCTGCCGCTTTATTCGCCGCTGCGCCTCGTCGAGGAAATCTGCATCCTCGATCATCTAAGCCGCGGCCGGCTCGAAGTCGGCGTCGGGCGCGGCGTCTCGCCCTTCGAACTGCGCTACAACAAGATCGATCCCGAGGAATCGCGCGAGATTTTCGTCGACGGCTTCAACTGCCTGGTCGCAGGCTTGACCCACGACACGCTGACCTACGCGGGCAAGCATTTCACCTACAAAGAGACACCGATGGCGCTGCGGCCCTATCAGCAACCACATCCCGCTTTCTGGTACGGCTCATCCAACACGACGGGCGCCGCTTGGGCGGGCGAGCATGGCATGAATTTCACCGCCAACGGCCCGACCGAATTCGCGAAGACGAATATCACGGCGTTCAAAGAAGCGCTGGCGAAGCGCGGCGGCGCGGCGCAGCCGAAGCCCGACTTTCCGGGCGGCGTCGCGATCGGCGCGCTGCGCCATGTCGTCGTGGCGCCGAGCGACGAGGAGGCGCAGCGCATCGCCAAGCCCGCCTACGAGCATCATCTCGCGAGCCTCAATTGGCTGCGCAATCGCCACGGCTCGGCCGCGGGCGGACTCAACGTGCCGCGCGGCCAGACCTTCGAAGGCGGCCGGGCCGAAGGCGCGGTCATCGCGGGCTCGCCCGCGACCGTCGCGGCAACGATCGCGCAGCAGACGGAGGCGCTCGGGACCAACTACCTCCTCACCTATATGTTCTTCGGCACGCTGAGCTATGCCGATGCGCGGCGCTCGCTCGATCTCTTCGCCGAGAAGGTGATGCCGGCGATCGCCAAGCTGTGATGCCGGCTCCCTCGCCTTCCCATCGTGGTGGCGGTGGAAAGGCGGGGGCGGGTCGCGCAGTCATTCGCCGCGCGCGCTTTCTCGGCTAGTATCGGACCCTCAAAACCTCGGGGAGGAGAAGATGGTCGAGAAAGCGGTGCGGTATACGGTCGGCGGCAGAGAGTTCGAGGGCATGCTCGTCTATGACGACAGCGTCAAAGGCAAGCGCCCGGCGGTTTTCTCGCAGCCCGACTGGAAAGGCGTCGACAAGGATACGATCGCGCAGGCGCGCGAGGTCGCGGGCAAGGATTATGTCGTGCTTCTGGCCGATATGTTCGGCCTCGGCTATGGCGCCAAGCCCAAGACGCAGGACGATCTCATGAAAGCGTCGCGCGCGGTGCGCGGCGACGTTCCCTTCATCAAGGCCTGCGGCGGCAAGGCGCTCGACGCATTAAGCGCCGAGGCCGAGAAGCTCGGCCTCATCGACAAGGGAAAGACGGTCGCGATCGGCTATTGCATCGGCGGCGGCTTTGCCTTGGAGCAGGCGCGCGCCGGCGCCGACTTCAAGGCCACCGTCGTGTTTCACGTCACGATGCCGAACCCGGTCGAGGCCGGAACGAAATGCGACATCAAGGGCCGCGTCCTGGCGATCCACGGTGCGGCCGATCCGGTGACGCCGAAGCCGATGATCGACGCGCTCGAGCAGGAGCTCACCGACGCGAAGGTCGATTGGGAGCTCGTGATGTTCGGCCATGCGGTGCATTCCTTCTGCGATCCGACCGCCAATGCCGGCCCGACACGATTTGACGCCAAGCTGTGCAAGAAATCCTACGCGCTGATGCGGGAGTTCTTTCAAGAGACGCTGTGAGCGCGCGGCGCGTTCAAGCGCGCCGCATGCCCTCTGACGGGGGCTCGCCTTGCGGCCAGGCGCCGAAAGGCGCATGCTTCGGCAAAACAGCGAGGGAGCAGGCGCCCCATGTGTCCTGACACCAACACCATCGTCGATGCCGGCGCGGGCTTGCGCATTCCGGTGATCGATCTCGGCCCCTATCGCGCCGGCGAGCCGGGCGCGCTCGAGCGCACGGCGGCGCAGCTCGGCGCAGCGAGCGAGAGCATCGGCTTCTACTTCATCGCCAATCACGGCGTGGCGCAGTCGCTCATCGATCGTGTTTTCGCCGAGGCGGAGCGGTTTCATCATCTGCCGCTCGAGCGCAAGATGGAGGTACGCGCGACCGATCAGCCGATCGGCTATCTGCCGGTCGGCGGCCAGACGCAACGCGCCGAGCGCTACGGCACGCGCTCGAAGCACCCCGATCGCAGCGCCTCCTACTATATCCGCGAGGAATTTGCGCCCGATCATCCCGATCGCTTGGCGCAGAAGCCTTGGGTCTTCGACAATCGCTGGCCTCGCGATCTGCCGGGATTTCGCGAGACCTTGCTCGACTATTTCGCGACGATGACGGCGCTGATGCGGCAGCTCTTGCCGCTGCAATCGGCGGCGCTCGGCCTCGGCCCCGATTGGCTTCCCAATCACGATGCATTCAAGCCGATGAACCCGACCCTGCGGCTCATCCACTATCCGCCGCGCATCGCCGGCAATGAAGGCCAGTACGGCATCGGCCCGCACACCGATTTCGGCTACACGACGATCCTGGCGCAGGCGAAGAAGCCGGGCCTCGAAATCCTGACGCGCAGCGGCGAATGGATCGAGGCGCCGGCTTATGACGGCTACCTGCTCGTCAACAACGCCGATCTCTTCCAGCGCTGGACCAACGATCGCTTCCGCTCGGCGCCGCATCGCGTGTTCAACCTCGAGGGCGATGAGCGGCTGTCGATTCCGTTCTTCGTCTCGACGCGCTGGGATGTGCGGCTCGAATGCCTGCCGACTTGCCACGGGCCGGACAATCCGCCCCGCTACGCGCCGATCTCGCGCGCCGAATACCAGGCCGAGCTCCACCGCACGGTCTATAACCTGCCGGGGAAAGAGGCGAGCTGAGCGATCGATGCTTCCGCTGCGGCGAGGTCAATCGCCCGAGCTCTGATCAGCCGCCGTTCGCTTGACCGTCGACGGTGAAGACATCCCAGCCGGGAAGCGGATAGCCGCCCGGACCCTTGAAGGCGTCCTCCTGGTCGTAAGGGCTCGCCAGCTTCACGGTCGCAAGCGGGTTGGCATCGGCCTGATAGGCTTGCTCCGCTTGATTCTCGATTGCCGCCTGCTGCGTGGCATAGTCCGACGGCATCGCCGCCGATTGGCTGGCGGCGGGGCTCATTGAATCGTCGGCGCGGGCGAAGGCGGCCGGCATTGTCGCAGCCAGCGCGAGCCCGAGGAAAAGAGCCGAGTATTTCATCGCTAAAACGCTCCTGATGAGTTGGGTCGTGGCGGCATAAGCCCGTCACGTCGCAAGGCACGACCATCGGTCGAAGTCGTTCCTGCGCGTAGATAGGCGATCCGGCGCAACAACAGCCCCGCTTTACCGAAAAAATCTTGGCAGCTCACCGATTTGTGAGGTTTCATT
>CAYMNX010000573.1:0-2220 GCA_964391905.1 uncultured Rhizobiaceae bacterium | reverse complement strand
CAGCCGTTCGGCATCCAGCGCTCTTTCCACGCCTGAAACATCAGCACGTCCCAGAGCAGATATTGCCAGTTGCGCTTGCCGCTCAAATGCTCGCGCCATTTCTCGGCGATCGGCGCGGGCGCGAGTATGTCTTCGCGCTTCAGCCGCGCCGGATCGAGCAAGCCCACGGCCCCATACCGGAGTGGTCCGCGCACCCAGGAATCGATCGGCACGGCAAAGCCCCCCATCGGCCGGTCGATCAGGCGCCGCGGCACATAGCGATCGAGCACGCGGCGCAGAAGGTGCTTTCCGCCGCCCGGCCGCGCCTTCCATGCCGGCGGCAAGCGCCAGGAAAAGGCGACGACGCGATGATCGAGGAGGGGCACGCGCGCCTCGAGCGAGACCGCCATCGAGGCGCGATCGACCTTGGTCAGGATGTCGTCCGGCAGATAAGTGAGCGTGTCGAGATATTGCATGCGCTCGACCGGATCGGGAATGAGCGCCGTGAAGCGCCGGTCGTCGGCGAGGACCCGCGGCGGCGCCGCGCCCGTAACCAGCTCTTCCGCATTCGCCCATTGCGAGATGACGAGGCGATAGAAATTGTCGCTGCCGCCATCCAAGACGAAGGCGAGCTTTTGCATCTTGTCGCCGAGCTGCGGCGGCCGTCGGTTTTCGGGGATGAGGCGCGCAACGCTCGACCACGCATCGAGCGGCACCGTTCGGATCATCGCCGCCGCGACGCTGCCTGCGCCTTTCGGCAAAGCCTCGAAGGTGCGCAGCAAGCGGCGCATCTGAAAATACTTGTTGTAGCCGCCGAAGATCTCATCGCCGCCATCGCCCGAGAGCGCGACCGTCACATGCCGCCGCGTCATCTCCGAGACGAGAAAGGTGGGGATCTGCGAGGCATCGGCGAAAGGCTCGTCATACATATCGGGGAGGCGCGGGATCACGTCGCGCGCATGCGCCGGGTCGATATAAAGCTCGGTATGGTCGGTGCCGAGATGCGCGGCGACGGCCTTCGCATGCTCCGCCTCGTTATAGTGCTGCTCGTGAAAGCCGATGGTGAAGGTGCGGATCTGGCGCGGATGATCCGCTTGCATGAGGGCGACGACCGTCGAGGAATCGATGCCGCCCGAGAGGAACGCGCCGAGCGGCACATCGGCGACCATGCGCCGCTTCACCGCATCGCGCAGCAGCGCGTCGAGCTCGGCGACGGCTTCCTCTTCGGTGCCGGCAAAGCGCGCGGCCTGCCCCTCGCGCGCCACGTCTTCGAGCGACCAGAACGGCCGGATTTCGGGCGCGCCGCCGTTGCGCGCGATGAGGATGGTGCCCGGCGGCAGGTGGTCGACGCAGCGATAGATCGTGCGCGGGCCCGGCATATAGGCAAGGCGCAGGAAAGCGGCGAGCGCGTCGCGATCGAGCACGGGCGCAAATCCCTCGCTCGCGAGCAGGCTTTTGAGCTCGGAGCCGAAGAGCAGGGTGCCGTCGCGCTCTGCCCAATAAAGCGGCTTAATGCCAAGCCGATCGCGCGCAAGGTAAAGCGTGCGCTCGCGCCGATCCCAGAGCGCCATCGCGAACATGCCGATGAGGCGCTTCACCGTCGCGGCGACGCCCCATTGCGCCGCGCCCTCGACGATCACCTCGGTATCGGAATGGCCGCGAAAGCGGCGGCCGGCGGCTTCGAGCTCTTGCCGCAGCTCGGTGAAATTATAGATCTCGCCATTGAAGGAGATCGCGAAGCGGCCGCATGACGACAGCATCGGCTGTGCGCCGGCGGGCGACAGATCGATGATCGACAGACGGCGATGACCAAGCACGAGGCCCGCGGCCGCGTCGTGCCATAGATCGCCGGCGTCGGGCCCGCGATGGCGCAGGCGGTCGGCCATGCGCTGCGCCGTGGCGACAAGCGCCGCCGGCGCGCGCCGCGCGCGCTGATCCCAAATGCCGCAGATGCCGCACATGGCGCCCATAGTGGCGGCAAGAGCGGTCGCCGTCGAGTATGGGACCGGGAATTCGGCGCGGCGCCGCAAGGCCGCTTGATTTGTCGCGATCATCCCGGTAGACCCTGCGGGAGCCGCTTTTCGTCCCCATCGTCTAGAGGCCTAGGACATCGCCCTTTCACGGCGGTAACACGGGTTCGAATCCCGTTGGGGACGCCAATGCAATCAGATACTTGCGCGCGACGGCGGTAGCCGGTGTCCCAAGAGTGTCCCAAACACGCGAGCGGATTCAGCAGCCGTT
>CAYMNX010000572.1:0-2560 GCA_964391905.1 uncultured Rhizobiaceae bacterium | reverse complement strand
GCCAGTACAACACCGCCTGGGCCGATCCGCTGCTCTTTCCGGATATCAGCGATGCGGGATTCAATCCCGGCTATATGAACACGGCGAATATCCGCCAGCCGCAGATCCGCTACACCTATCTCGCCGGCAATGGCATCTCGCTCTCGGCCTCGCTCGAATATCAGGAATCGGGCACGTTCTATCTCGGCTCGACGACCGGCGCGCAGAGCGTGATGACCGCGGCCTCGGTGAGCTCCTTCACCTCGGACAACACCGATATCGGCGGCGTCGTCAACCTGCCGAACTTCAATGCCGGCGTCGCCTGGGATCAGCCCTGGGGCCATCTGATGGCCCGCGTCGGCGTTCACCGCAACGAGGTGCGCAACACCTTGAGCGGCGTCAACATCATGAGCCCGGCGTCCGGCGCCGGCCCCAACAACATCAAGAAATGGGGCTGGGCCATCGAAACCGGCGGCTATCTCAACACCTGGGGCCAGGATCAGTTCAAGTGGCTCGTCAACTACAGCGACGGAGCCGCCAACTACTCAACCGATCTCTCGTCGAACAATTCTGGCCAGATGTTCTGCAACGGCTTCATCCACCGATGCGACCTCATCTCGAATCTGGGCGCCTCCGTTACTTATACGCACCGCTTCAATCCGAATTGGCGATCGACCGCATCCTTCGGCATGGGTTTCTTCAGCAAGCCGGATGCCGCGAACGGCCTCACCAATGTCCAGAGCGCGACCGGCGGGGCGGCGCAATTGGCCAGCTTCGAAAAGCGCCATCTCGCTTCGCATCTCAATCTCGTGTGGAGCCCGCTCCCCGGCATCACCGATATCTATATGGAATGGGACCATTACGATCGCTGGGTACAGGCTTCCAATACCTCGGCGGATGCGAATTCCTACAGCGTCGGCATCAACGTTTTCTGGTAAACGCGGCATCTTTTGGCAGACCGGTGCGGGGTGGCGAGGTTCGCCGCCCCGCATTCACGGCGACGCACCCGCCGCCTGCGTCAGCGCCGCGGTCACGATCCCCGGCGTCAAGAGCTCCGGTAACGCGATCCCGCTCGGCGCGGCCGGACCATAGACCGAGTTGAACGGAATCCCATAACGCCCGAAGCGGCTCAAATAGGCGGCGATCGCCGGATTGGGCCGCGTCCAGTCCGCGCGCATCGCGATCACGCCCGGCTGATCGAGCGCCTGTTGCACCGCCGCGCCGTCGAGCACAAGCCGCTCATTCACCTTGCAGGTAAGGCACCAATCGGCGGTGACGTCGACGAAGACGACATGGCCGTCACGCACCAGCGCGCTGATCGCGGCGGGATCGAAGCGCTGCCATCGTCCATCGGCCGCCGTCTCGCCGCGCAGCGTCCGCGGCGCGAATTGCGGCACCAGCAGCGCCGCGAGGAGCGCGATCGCGAGCGTCGCGCGGCGCGGCATCGCCTCATGCACGAAACCGAGCGCGAAACCCGCGCAGAGCATGAGCGCGGCAACGACCAGCGCCGGCTGCGCACCGATCTCGCCACCGAGGACCCAGACAAGCCATAAAGCGCTACCGGCCAGCAGCACGCCGAGAACGCGGCGCAATTCGCGCATCCATTTCCCGGGCCGCGGTAAGAGCATGGCGATGCGCGGCACCGCCGCGACCAAAAGATAGGGCAGCGCCATACCGACGCCGAGCATCAGGAAAATCGCGATGATCTCGCGCGGCCCCTCGGTCAGGGCGAAGCCCAGCGCCGTGCCGAGAAACGGCGCCGAGCAGGGAATGGCGAGCAGCGTCGCGAAGGCGCCGGTCGCGAAGCTGCCGAGCGGCGCGCGCTCGCCGAGCGCGGCGATGGTACGCGGCAGCGGCACCTCGAAAAAGCCCCAGAGGTTGCAGGCAAAAAGCGTCAGCACCGCAATCAGGAAAACCAAGAAGAGCGGATTCTGGAACTGCATGCCCCATCCGACCGCGATGCCGGCGAGCTTCAGGCCAAGGCTCGCGAGGCCGAGGACGAGGAAGGAAATGATCACGCCCGCAGCGCTCGCAAGAAAGCCACGCCGCACGCCGGCAACGCTGTCCCCATTCCTCGGAAAGGCTGCCAGCAGCTTCAGCGCCAGCACCGGCAGGACGCAGGGCATCAGATTGAGAATGAGTCCGCCCAGGAGCGCAAAGCCGAGCATGGTCGCGAGGGTTGCAAGGTCGGCAACATCGGCGCCCTCGATCGGCACAATGCTGCCGCTCATCGTGCGCGCACCATCGACCAAGGTGATGCCGAGCTTTTGACCGATGAGCGCCTGCCAACGGCCGCTGACGGGGAGACGCAGCATCGTCTCTCCCGCTTTCTCCGCCGCCATCATCGGCGCGCCGAAGGCAACGCCCAGCCGCGGCGTCTCGACGAAGACATCGGGGGCGGCCAGCGGCTCTTCGCTCTTGACGCGCAGCTCGAGCACCGGCGCGTTGCCGCCGCGCAACACCGCGCTCTCGAGCGCGAGCCCCGCCGCCTTGCCGTCGCCCGGCACCAGCGCGCGATATTGCGCGATCAGGCCGTCATAGCCGTTGCCGCTGCCCGTCACCGCCAGGTCGAGCGTGAGAT
>CAYMNX010000571.1:0-2574 GCA_964391905.1 uncultured Rhizobiaceae bacterium | reverse complement strand
CCGGCAGGTCACGGACAATTGCTTTCCCTTCCCGTGTCACAACGGCAATCTCATGGTCATTGTCGATAACCACTTCGTCGATCTAGGTTCTCGCGCTTTTGGTCATCGTCGTCTCACCTCTTTGACTTCGAGAGATTCTGCTCTCCATGACCCTTCCCGTTGCTCGTGCTATCGCCGGCCCGCCGCCAAGCGTGGTCGCGCGGCGACGCTGGATCTTTGCCTTGCTCGTGCTGGTGACCGGGACAGGCCTCATCATCCTGATGGGGCTGGCGCTCGGCGGCGGCGGTTTCGGCCTTCTCGATGCCGTCATGCTCGCCCTCTTCGCGCTGACCGTGCCCTGGACCGTGGTCGGTTTTTGGAACGCCTGCTTCGGCCTCGCTTTGATGTGGCTGCATCGGACGCCCCTTGCCGCGGTCGCGCCCTTCGCCGTCGCGACCCCGGCGAGCCCGATCCATTCGCGTTTTGCGCTTCTCGCCTGCCTGCGCAACGAGGATACGGCGCCGCTCGCTCCGGCGCTCGCCGCCATGCTCGACGAGCTCGACGCCGCGGGGGTTGCGTCTCTCGTTCATCTCTTCCTCCTCAGCGACACGAGCATCGCCGAGATCGCGCAGGCGGAGGAACGCATCGCCGCGGCGCTCGAGGAGCGCTATCGCGGCCGGATCGCCGTCACCTATCGGCGCCGGCCCGAGAATATCGGCTTCAAGGCCGGCAATATTCGCGACTTCTGTCTGCGCTGGGGCGCGCGCTTCGATCTTGCCATCGTTCTCGACGCCGACAGCGTCATGTCGGCGGCGACGATGCTGCGCGCGGTGCGGCTGATGGAAGCCAATCCCGGCATCGGCATTCTCCAGACGCTGGCGACGGGCATGCCGACGGGAAGCGGCTTCGCGCGCCTCTTCCAATTCGGCATGCGGCTCGGCATGCGCTCCTATACCCTCGGCGCGTCGTGGTGGCAGGCCGATTGCGGGCCTTATTGGGGGCACAATGCCGTACTCCGCCTTGCGCCGTTCATCGCTCATTGCGCTCTGCCGGACCTTCCGGGCCGACCGCCGCTCGGCGGCCCGATCCTGAGCCACGATCAGGTCGAGGCCGCGTTGATGCGGCGCGCCGGTTTCGAGGTCCGGGTCTTCCCGGAAGAGCAGGAGAGCTTCGAGCGCAATCCGCCGACGCTGCTCGAATTCATTCGCCGCGATCTTCGTTGGTGCCAAGGCAATATGCAGTATTGGCGCCTGCTCGCATTGTCGAGCTTGCGGATGATGAGTCGCATTCAGCTCGGCCTCGCCATCCAGATGTATCTCGCCGCGCCCGGCTGGCTGTTGTTCCTCATTCTGGGCATGACGCGGGCGACGGTGCCCGGCCTCCCGCCGGTCCATATGAACGTGACGCTTGGGAAGCTGCTGTTCATTCTGTTGCTGGCCATGACCTTTGCGCCGAAGCTTGCCACCGCGCTCGACGTGCTGGCCCATGGCGAGCTGCGCCGCGCTTTCGGCGGCGGCCTCCGCTTCGGCGCCAATCTTGCGGCGGAGCTTATCTTCTCGGCGCTGCTCGCGCCGATCTTGGCCGTGGCGCAGACGCTCTTCATTCTGGGTCTGCCTTTGGGGCGCATGATCGGTTGGGACGCGCAGAAGCGCAGCGATCATGCGGTATCGCTCAAGGACGGGCTGCGGCGGTTGTGGCCGCAGACCCTCTTCGGCTTGGGAACGGCGGCGCTCGCCTGGCACGGCGGCTATTTTCTCAGCGCGCTGCCATTCACCTTGGGGCTGATGCTGGCGGTCCCTTTCGCCATGCTGACCGCGAGCGGCGGCTTCGGCCGGCTGGCGCTCCGGCTCGGCCTCGGGCGGATTCCCGAAGAGACGACCCCACCCGCCATCCTCCAGCGCATCGGCGTGCCAGGGCGCGAGCGCAGCTGACATCGCTGCATTTGTGCCACGGCATTGTCCCAGCCCGATAAGACTTGTAACAACCTATCGGAGTGAACGGCCTTATTTTCTGGTGAAGGCCGCGCTGGCGCTCTCCTTCCTCTATCGGAAGAGGCGGGGGGCGGGCGGCGGTCGCAATGGGCGAGGAGGAGACATGGGGGCGAGAGGCGTTGTTCTCGATGCGGATGCGTTCATCGATGCGCATAAGATCGGTTGGCTGCACATTCTGGTGGCTCTCTTCGGCGCTCTCGTGCTCTTCGTCGATGGCTTCGATACGCAGGTGATCGGCTACATTACGCCGCAGATCGCGCGGGAATGGCACATTCCGCGCGATTTGCTGGGACCGATTTTTTCCTCGGGTCTCACCGGCCTGCTCGTCGGCTATCTGCTGGTCGCGCCGCTCTCGGCGCGGCTTGGCCATAAGGTCGTCATGGCCGCGAGCTGCCTTGCTTTTGGAACGCTTACCTTTCTCACGACGAGCGCCAGCAATGTCTGGATCCTCATTCTTTTCCGCTTCGTGACCGGCATTGGCTTGGGCGGCGCGATCCCCAGCGCCGTGGCGCTGACGGGCGAATATTGTCCGCAAGCCTGGCGCGCCTCCTTCATCACTTTCATCTATGCGGGCATTTCCCTGGGACAGCTTTCCGCCGGCGTG
>CAYMNX010000570.1:0-8793 GCA_964391905.1 uncultured Rhizobiaceae bacterium | reverse complement strand
GGCGTAGAGCAGGACGGCGATCCCGATGAAAGCCGTCGCGGTGCGCGGAAAGCGCAGATCGACGCTCGGCAGGACGATAATATCCAAAAGAAGGAGAAGATTGTTGAGGGCGAAGGCGACGAAAGCCAATGCGCTCCATAGCAGCAATCGCGAGCGATTCTGCATGTAGCTTCGAAGCAGAAGAAGCATCGCGCCGAAGCTCGTCAAAAAACACAACACATAAACCCCGGACTGCAGGCTCGACATCGCGCGCTAATCCTTTTTGATCTTGAACGCGTCGGCAAAGATTTGGATCGTCGCCCTCGGCGTCGACCAGATCATATTGGTCACGGCGGCTGGATAGCTCGCATAGGTCTCGCGCAGCATTTCGACCAACCGGTCCAATTCGGGCGTCGCCGGCCGATAGCGGTATCGCGCTTCTTCTTCTCCGATCAATCCAGCCGCGGTCAATCCCAAGAGCGCGTCGCTGACGATCAGCATGCTGCCCCGCAACGCACGCACCAACTCCTCCGCAGTCCACGAACGGGCGCGCTCGGCCTGCATGAACAGCAGCAACTCCAGATCCCAAACGGATCTGATTGAGCTTTTCAGGAACCGCTCGACCTCGGGGTGAAACACATCTGACGCTCGGAAAAACCTTTCAGTGCCAATACTTACACATTGACGAGCGAATGGCCGTCGAGCGTCCCGATATGGGCGAGGAATTCGCGCCGCGTCGTCGGATCGCTGCGGAAGGCACCGAGCATGTGCGAGGTCATCATGGTCACACCCGGCTTGTGAACGCCGCGCGTCGTCATGCATTGATGGGCGGCCTCGATCACCACCGCGACGCCCTTGGGCTTCAGCACGTCCGATAGGGTGTTGGCGATCTGCACCGTCATCTTCTCCTGAATCTGCAGGCGTTTCGCATAGACTTCGACCAGCCGCGCCAGCTTCGAGATGCCGACGACGCGGCGATCCGGGAGGTAAGCGACATGGGCGCGGCCGATGATCGGCGCAACGTGGTGCTCGCAATGGCTCTCGAAGCGAATATCCTTGAGCACGACCATCTCGTCGTAGCCGTCGGTCTCTTCGAAGGTGCGTTGCAGCAATTCGACCGGATCGACGCTATAGCCGTTGAACCATTCCTCATAGGCCCGCACCACCCGCGCCGGGGTGCCGGACAGCCCCTCGCGCAGAGGATCGTCGCCGGCCCAGCGCAGCAACACGCGGACCGCCTCTTCGGCTTCCTCGCGGCTTGGCCGCGGCGGCGGCTCGTTGCGTTTGACGCTTGCACGGGACCGCAGAAGTTTTGCCGTCATTTGTCGCTGCTCTCCAGAGCCGGTTAGTTAAGCCGCCGCGATTGGTTGGGGCTGTCGAGAGAAAAGGCGGGAATGGCGACGGCGAAGCACTCGCCGGTCGGCAACTCCATTTCGTAGGTGCCGACCATGATGCCCGACGGCGTGGTCAACGGCGTTCCGCTCGTGTATTCGAAGCTTTGCCCGGGCGCGAGTACCGGTTGCTCGCCAACCACTCCGGGCCCGCGCACTTCCTGGACGCGGCCGAGCTCGTCGGTGATTCGCCAATGGCGCCGCCGCAGCTGCACGGTTTCGCTGCCCTGATTTTCGATCCGAACGTGATAGGCCCAGACGTAGCGATTATCCGCCGGCGATGATTGGTCCTCGAGATAATGAGGCTTTACCACAACTTTGATGGAACGGGTCGTTTCCGAATACACGGGAGTTCGAGCCTCCAACGATCTGCTTCTTAGCATTGTCGCCGTGCCGGCGCCGGGGTCAAGCCGATCCCGAGGCGGGCAAACCGGTTTGGCGGCGATTCCCACGGCCCATTGCTCAAGCTCTGAAGCAGGAGGAGAGGCAACCATGGCCCGACGGGCGGAAGAGGCTGCTCCAGCGCCGCCACATCCGCGGTGCCGAGCGCTTCCCGGCTCTCTGCGACCCGATACTTAACAAATTGATGCCAATATTCAAGCCGTCGCGCACCAGCCATGAGCGACGACGCCCACGCGTTCGTGATCTATGGTGAACGGCCGCCGCGGCGGCGTATGATCGAGACGGTCCCTATGCAAGCCCTGACACATGCTTTCCTTCTCGTCTATGCGGGACTCTTTCCGATCGTCAACCCGATCGGCAGCGCACCCTTCTTCTTGCGCCTCACGCGTTGTCTCGGCGATGGCAAGCGCCACGAGTTGTCGCGCCGGGTCGCGCTCGGCAGCTTCATACTGTTGCTGGCCTCGCTTTTTGTCGGCTCGCACGTGCTCGACTTCTTCGGCATCACCTTGCCCGTCGTCCGCATCGCCGGCGGCCTCGTGGTCGTCGCATTGGGCTGGAAGATGCTCAACGATGAGGATGAAAGCGGCGAGAAGCTCGTTCAGAACGAAGTCTCGGCGGCGGCCGATTCCTTTTATCCGCTGACGATGCCGCTCACGGTTGGACCCGGCTCGATCTCCGTCGCCATCACCCTGGGGAGCCAGAGGCCGACCGCGCCGAGCTTGACCGATCTCGCCCTCATCGGCGGGGGCGCGGTTCTCGGGCTGATCGCCATCGCCGCGACCATCTTCGTCTGCTACCGCTTTGCCGATCGTGTCGTCCGATGGCTCGGCCCGAGCGGGACCAATGTTCTGACGCGGCTCTCCGCCTTCATCCTCCTCTGCATCGGCATTCAGATCGCGTGGAGCGGCACCGCTGTTCTTCTCGGGCTTGGCGAGCGTTAGCGCCGCGAGCCGAAATCCTCGATCATGGCGAGAAGCGCTCCCGGCTCCACTTGCGCCGAGCCGGCAAAAGGGTGATCGATGACGACGAGAAGGGCTGAGAAGACCAGAAGCGGCAGCACGTATGGGTTAGCCGGTGGCGACGATCGGGAGAACGCCACGAGATGAGGGGATCATTCTTGGCGGCGGCGCTTCAGTGCTGGGCAGATCCAAAAGGATGCCGTCGAGCAGGGTAGCCAACGCCGCCGGGCTCCGGAACGCGTCGGCTTTGCGCCAGCCTGACGCCAAAATCCCCGATGAAGCCGCAGGTTTATAGGCACGCCGGAATTCAGTTCGTTGTCAGCACCCGGATGCGCCCCCGCCGCGCAAGGACATCGACGACGACCTGCTGACCGGCTCGCCGAACGGCAACATCGGCTGTATCACCGTCAATCGATAGATTATAGAGGACGACCTCGTTCAGAAAGGCCGGCATCCTCGGCTCGTCGAATGTAATCTGCGCCTCACTGGGATCGAAGCCTAAGCCAAGACACGTCTGCAACATGTAAAGCGGCGCCGCGGCCGCCCAGGCTTGCGGTATGCAGGCGACAGGGTAAAAAGTCGGCGCCAGAGTGCGCTGGCGCGGAAACCCGCAGAACAGCTCTGGAAGGCGTCTCAAATCCATGTAGCGGGAGGCGTCAAACAAGGCTTCGAAAATGCGAACGGCATCGCGACGAAACCCGTAGCGTGCAAACCCCGCTGCGATCAGGGCGTTGTCGTGCGGCCAGACCGATCCATTGTGATAACTCATCGGATTGTAGCGCGCTTCCGTCGACGCGACCGTGCGCACGCCCCAGCCGCAGAACGAGGACACTTTCATGAGGCTACGCACGACCGAGCCTGCCCGTTCGGGCAGCGCGATACCGGTCAGAAGGGCGTGACCCGCGTTAGAGGTGCGGACCCGACAGGGGCGCTTGTCGCCATCGAGAGCCAGGACATAGGTGCCGAGCTCTTCATCGAAGAATTGGGCGTCATAGGCCCTGCGCAGACTGTTCGCGCGCGCCTCGCACTCCGTCGCACGGAAAACATATCCCAATTGATCGGCAATCCTGGCAGCGGCAGACCAGGCGGCATAAACGTATGCTTGTACCTCGGCGAGTGCGATCGGGCCTTGGGCAAACGCGCCATCGGCGTGAAACACGGAATCGTAGCTATCTTTCCAGCCCTGATTGACGAGCCCTTCAGACGTCTGTCTGCAATATTCGACAAAGCCGTCACCATCGCGATCGCCATACCGCTCTATCCAGGTCAACGCAGCCTCAATATTAGGCCAGAGTCGACGAATGGTGGCTAGATCGCCGGTGCGATCCAGATAGGCGCCCGCGAGCATAACAAAGAGCGGGGTTGAATCGACGCTCCCGTAGTAACGCCGGAACGGCACCTCGCCGAGTTCAGCCAACTCGCCGGCTCGCATTTCATGCAGAATCTTTCCCGGCTCAGCGTCGGCGAGCGGATCCGTCCGCGTTGCCTGATGGGCCCCGAGATGCAAAAGGACACCGCGCGCCAGCGCCGGATCAAGCCAGAGCGTCTGCAAAGCGGTGATCAGCGCATCGCGGCCGAAGACCGTCGAGAACCAGGGGATGCCGGCATAGGGATAAGGCCCTTCAGGCGTGTCAGTTGCCAACATGTAGAGGTCGGAGACACTGCGTCTCACGGCCTCGTTGAATATTTCGTTGGACGTCACGATCGAGGCGGCCCGCGATGACGAATTCCGTAGCGCTCGGCGCGCGGCTCGCAGAGCGTTGAAGAATGCGCGGCGTGGCGGATGGCCCATTCCCTCGGCGCCGCAATTGATCTCCAGAAAAAGCGAGCGAGATTCCTTCGGCGCGAGCGCGAGCGTGAACAGTGCGCTCTTTGCCGTCAGCCGCGTTGGGACGGGATCGAACGACATGGTCGTCGATCGATGTCGACGATCAAGCCCCATGTAGTTCAATGTCACGCGGCTCGTCGAGATTTGTGGGGACTGCGTCAGGCCCCGCCGTTCGCGACGGGTGCCGCGCACCTCGAATATATCCGCGAAATCGGCGTCGAAGGCGATCTCGATGGCGAGGCGTCGCGGACGCTCATCGAAATTGCGCACGACCAGACGCTCGAAGCAGGTCGCGTTCCATAAAAACCGCGACCGACGAACATGAACGAGATCGTGCGAAAGCCTCAGGCGCCCATTGCTGTCATAGATGTCCGGATTGGTCAAATCGCATGTGAGCGTGGCATTGTCGTCGCGAAGCGTCGACGACAACAGCAGCAGCCGCGCACCCTCGATCGTCAAATAAAAGTGTGACAGATGGCGAGTATCGCGATGGAAGAGACCCTCAGGACTGCCGGGCCCCGACAGGGCGTCGCCATTGTGGTCGAAGACGGCGAACGTGTCTCCGTGCTTTAATGTCCGAGGCCGCCGTTCCTGCAGGGAGGTCGTCGCGGGAATAAAGAATTGCGCGAACGGCGCGGTTCCGGCGCCCGTGGGCGCCGGAGTGTGTGTAGTCATGACCAACTCTCCCCGTGACGTCGTCGTCGCAAGCGCCGTCAGGCCACTGCTTGCAGTCCGCTCTCATCACCGTGCGGGCGACGAACGTGCGCGGCCTCGGCGCGCACGCCAGGCAGGCCGCGATAGATCGCGAGATAGTCCTGCGCCATTCGCTCCACCGTGAAGCGCTTCTCGAATGTCTCGCGGACTTTATGCCGATCGAGCACCTCCACCTTGCCGATGGCCTCGACCGCATCCTCTAGCGTCTTGACGATAAAGCCGGATTTGCCGGGGTTGACGACCTCCGGCACCGATCCGCACCTGAACGCGATCACTGGTGTGCCGCAAGCCATGGCCTCGATCATCACCAGACCAAACGGCTCCGGCCAATCGATCGGGAACAGCAGCGCGCGCGCGTTGCCGAGGAATTCGGCTTTCTGCGCTTCGTTGATCTCGCCGATGTATTCGACGTTGGGATGTGTTGCGATCATCGGTGCGATGGTTTCTTCCCAGTATGCCTGATCGACCCTGTCGATCTTGGCGGCAATCTTGAGCTTCATGCCGGCACGTGCGGCAATATTGATCGCGTGATCCGGTCGCTTCTCGGGCGAAATTCGTCCGAGGAAAGCCAGATAGTCGTCTTTCGGATTAGCGTTAAAGGGCAGCAGATCGCGCGGCAGCCCGTGATAGACGTTGCCAACCCAGTTGATCGAACGAGCCAGCGGACGCCGCTGGTCACGTGAAATAGAAACCAGCGGCATCTCCCCGAACACGGCATAGAACGGCTTCAAGTCGGGCAGATCGAGACGACCATGCAGCGTCGTGACCGTGCGATCGGCAATATCGCGGATCAGCGGGAAGTGCAGTAGATCGATATGGAAATGTATAACGTCGAACTTATCCGCTTGCTTGAGGACTGAGTCGAGCATCATCAAGTGGTAGGGCGTATGGTCCTTGACCGATGGATTGAGTCGAAGCGCCGTGTCGGAGCAACGAACGAGTCGCGCCTGCGTTTGCGAATCTCCGCTGGCGAACAACGTCACCTCGTGACCCTGACGGACCAATTCCTCTGTGAGATAGGACACGATCCGCTCGGTGCCGCCGTAGAGCTTGGGTGGGCAGCGCTCCGCGAGCGGTGCGATTTGGGCGATTTTCATCGGCACGACCTCCTCATATGAGCGAAGCATCGACAACGAGCCGCGCGGCCGCAAAGGCCCACGCGGAACACCGCCGTTCCTTTCGGACACGGCCACCGCGTAGCATCTTCTCGCGCGCGCCCAACGAGAACCTCACTTTCTTGGCAGCCAAGTCTCTAACCTCCTTCCTTCAGCGAAAGTGGATAATCGGTGGATGATCTCGTCAGGCCGCCTTGTTGAGCGCCCCGGCCTTTTCGACAACGCAGAGGATGTCGCTCTCCTTCATGATGAGGAATTCCTCGCCATCGATCTTGACCTCGGTGCCGGACCATTTTCCGAACAGGATGCGATCACCGGCCTTCACATCGAGGGGAACGAGTTCGCCCTTATCGTTGCGGGCGCCGAGACCAGCAGCGACGATCTCCCCCTCCTGCGGCTTTTCCTTCGCAGTGTCGGGAATGATGATGCCCCCAGCGGTCTTATCTTGGGCATCGATGCGGCGCACGACGACACGATCGTGCAGCGGGCGGAAATGCATGCAGATCCTCCTTGCTTAGATCGGCAATGTCATAGGTCGCAAACCGGCATTGCCTGCCGGCGCAAAATCGAATTGGGGGCGGCAAAAATTGAGTTCAAGAGGTCGGGAGCAGAATTTTTAGCATCCAAGCCGGAGAGTGCTAAAATCCATTTTCTATTGGGATCAGTCGAAAGGCCCGCGCAGTCATCGGAAAGGAGCATTCGAAGTCGGGAGTGAGCCATGACGGAAGCGAGCATAAGCGTCAGGTCTCATCTCTCCACCAACGATCTGGATCTTGACCGTCGATTGTGCCTTGCGGCGCGTGGCAAGCAGCGTCGTCTCGTTGACAAGGTTGGCGAGATCCGCGCCGGTAAACCCTGCCGTGGGCGCCGCGATTTTCTCCGCCTCCAGGTCGCGCGCGAGCGTCGCCTTCCTCAGATGCACGCCATTATCTGGATGCGGCCGGTCTCATCCGATGATCCGCAGCAGCCGAGCGCCGTTCCGCACGAAAGCGTATTTTGGCGAGCCGAAGTCCGGTGGCGAATGTCCTCGACCAATGTGACCGGCGTTCCATTGACCGCGACGATCATGTCGCCGGACTGGGACCGGCGCGCTCCGCCGCGGCTGTCCTTGGCGACGCTTTTCACCACCACACCGGGGGCCCCGGCCACTTGCGCGTCTTAGGCGGCGCCTCCCGAGGGGAGGGGTTCGCAGAAAGCGGGTCCGGAAGGCTCCGGATCCCGCCAGGAAAATTCTTTTTTAGGCCGTCGACAACGGACGATTGTGGACGACCCAGATATTGCCGGCGGCGAGCACAGCAATTACAACGCCGGCGATCACGTGAGCCCACGTCGCAGCCACTACGGTCGAGAAGCCCAAGACCCAAGGCGCCACGACCGACCAAAGGCCGAGGACGAGGTTCGCCCATTCTTCGTATTCGCTGAACGCCACCAGAGCGCCGATCGCAACCAGCGCAACCACGGCGCCGACGATCCAGGCATTCCATGCGGCATACGTCTCGTCCGTATAGCCGAGATACCAGGGAGACAGAAAAAGACCGAGACCAGCAACGACATTGACGATATCGAGCGCTGTCCGGTTGGTGAAAGACAGTGACTTCAGCATCGTTCATTCTCCTTTCCGGTTAGTTGCAGGATCAATGGACCGTCTCCCCGGAGGGGAGACGGGTTTGGCAGCGCCCCCGGCGAGAGAGCGCTGCCGCAAAGCTTTGGTCCAACACAGGCGGCGGAACGAGATGCGCCCCTTCTTGTTCGACCAGAAACAGTGCGAGCTCGACCGGAGTGAATGCGCCCGCCGCGATCTCGGCTCGTCAGCTCTTGATCGCGATGCGCTTCACCTGCGACTGCGCCTTCGCGCTCTTGGGCAGCACGACGCTCAGCACGCCGTTCTTGAAGCGCGCCTCGACCTTGTCCTCCTCGACCTCGACCCCGAGCGGGATGCGGCGCTCGAACCGGCCGTAGAAGCGCTCGGAGAACTGCTTGTTCTTGTCCTCGGTTTCGGAGCGCTTCTCACCCATCAGCGTCAGCACGCCGTCGTTGAGCAGCACCTCGATGTCTTTTTCTTCGAGGCCGGGAATATCGGCCGTCACCTTGATCTCCTTGTCGGTCTCGGAGACCTCGACGTTCGGCCAAGCCGCGCTGAAAGACGACAGCGAGCCGAGCGTCGGCAGGCGACCGTCGAAGCCACGGAAGACATCATCGAACAGCCGATTCACCTCGCGATGCAGCGACAGGATTGGATTGCGATCGTCATCGCGAAACACCGTGGGAATCTGGTTGTTGGAGCGACCCCACGGGATCAGATCACGAACACTCATGGTTACCTCCTTTCTTTTCCTGCTCGTTCGGAAACTCCGCCGTCGGCCGCGGGCGCCCAGCCCCCCGCCATTCGGCAGCCACCTGACCGG
>CAYMNX010000569.1:0-5980 GCA_964391905.1 uncultured Rhizobiaceae bacterium | reverse complement strand
TAGCGACCCGCCAACCCCATCATGCGCGACAGCTCGCGCATGAAGGCGCGCCGATTGCGGACCGGCATCAACGGATCTTCATCGACGAGCTTCTCGAGTGCCGCGATCTGCGCCCGCGCCTCGGCGAGTTCCGCGCGCAGGCTTTCCTTTTCCGCGACCATCGCGCGGAACGCGGCGCGGAGTTGCGGCGCAATCGTGGCTTCATCGAAGCCGGCGAGGTCGAACGATTTCGGAAGGGCATCGCCGATCCGCGCCGCCGTGACGGCGCGCGTCGAGCCAGGCACCGCTTGCGGCCGCGATCGGACGGTGGTGCTGCGAACGGCCTTGCTGTTGCGGACGTCCATGCTCGGCTTTCGTCTGACATTAACCTTCTAGCAACCATGACAAATTACGCCAGCGGTCGCCGTTCAGACAACGCGAATTGGCCCGAAAAAATCTCGAAATTAGCTAAAATTGAATCAATTTTCCGCGCCCACCCCGACACAGGGAAGACGACGATCGCGGCGCTTGCCCCACCTCGCGTCCTACCTATAATGCGCGCTTCTTTTTGGTCGGGGGACGCCATGGCGACGAAGAGCGGCGCGAAGCCCTCTGTCGGAATTATCATGGGAAGCCAGTCCGACTGGAAGACGATGCACCACGCCGCGGAAATGTTGGATTTACTCGAGATTCCCTATGAGGCGCGCATCGTTTCCGCCCATCGCACGCCAAAGCGGCTCTACGCTTACGCACGAGCGGCGAAAAGCCGCGGCCTCAAAGTGATCATTGCCGGTGCCGGCGGCGCGGCTCATCTGCCAGGCATGACCGCCGCCATGACGCCCTTGCCCGTTCTAGGTGTTCCGGTCGAAAGCGCGGCCTTGAAGGGCGTCGACAGCTTTCTCTCGATCGTCCAGATGCCCGGCGGCGTTCCCGTCGGAACGCTCGCGATCGGCAAAGCGGGCGCCGTCAACGCCGCGCTCCTCGCCGCTGGCATTCTCGCGCTCGGCGACAAGAAACTTGCTTCCCGCCTCGAGCGCTGGCGCCAGCGGCAGACCAATTCCGTGGCGAAGCGTCCCAGCAACGAATGATCGAGCCGGGACAAACGATCGGAATATTGGGCGGGGGACAGCTGGGGCGGATGACCGTGCTCGCGGCGGCAGCGCTCGGCTATCGCTGTCACGTCTACTGTCCGATCAAGGAGAGCCCCGCGAAGCTCGTCACCGCTTTTTCCACCACCGCCCCCTATGACAACAAGCCGGCGCTCAACCGCTTTGCGAAAAGCGTCGATGTCATCACCTTCGAGTTCGAGAACGTCCCTGCGGATACGGCGGAATTCTTGGCCGAGCGCAAGCCGGTTCGTCCCGGCCCCACCGCGCTGCGGATCGCGCAGGACCGCCTCAAGGAAAAGGATTTCCTGCAATCGATCGGCGTTGCGACCGCGCCTTATCGCGCCGCGACAAGCGAGGACGAGCTGCGTGCCGCCGTCTCGGCGATCGGTCCGCGCGCCATCCTCAAAACCGTGCGCATGGGCTATGACGGCAAGGGTCAGTTCCCGATCCGCCCCGACACCGATCTCGCCACGATCTGGCAGCGCTTCAACAACAACGCCGGCATTCTCGAAGGCTTTGTCGAATTCGCCTGCGAAATATCCGTCATCGTCGCGCGCAGCGAGAACGGCAAATGGGCGACCTATGCGCCGGTCGAGAACCAGCATGCGCAGGGTATCCTCGACACGACGCTGGCGCCGGCGCGCATCTCACCCGAGGTCGCGATGCGGGCCGAAGCAATCGCCCGTCACATCGCGGAAAAGCTCGACCTCATCGGCTTGCTCGCGGTCGAGATGTTCGTCACGCATGACGGCGAGGTGCTCGTCAACGAGCTTGCGCCGCGGCCGCATAATTCCGGCCATTGGACGATCGATGCCTGCTACACGAGTCAATTCGAGCAGCTCGTGCGCGCGATTTGCGGGCTGCCCTTGGGCTCACCCGATCATCATTCCGACGCGGTGATGAAAAACCTGATCGGCGCCGATATCGCCAAATGGCGCGAGGCGATCAACGATCCGCTGCAGAAGATTCACCTTTATGGCAAGGACGTCGCATCCCCCGGCCGCAAGATGGGTCATGTGACGAAGCTTATTCCGCGGCGGTGAAGCGCGGACGTATGGCGCGAAGGAATCGAAACGGATTTGGGAGGCGCGTGAAGACGTTTTTCATGCGCGGAATGGCGAGCACCTCGGCAAGCCGGCGCGCGAGAAAATCCTCGCTGGCCGTGGCGCCTGGCGAGCGGTCGTCGAGCCAATAGAGCATCGTTGCGGCATAGACGCCGGCGAGCAGCCCGCGCTTCGTATAAAAATTGAAATCGGTCGATTCATCACCCGCCGCACGCCATAGCGTGTCGACCGTCTCATAAAGCAGCCTCGTGCCGAGCGGCACATTTTGCGGCAAAGCCAGAAACGAGAAGGCGCGTCGCACCGCCTCACGATGCGGCAAAAGAATATGAAGCCGCGTCTCGACGCCGAGCGAGATGCGCTCGCTGGTGCGCAGGCGGTGCTTGGCGGCACTCACCTTGGCCCCCGCCTCGCGATCGGCCCAGTGGCTGAACCATGCGATGACGTCGCGGATGCCATGGGGGAAGAGCGCCGCGAGCTCGCTCGCATCGACTTTGGCGCGCGCCGCCGCGGCGCGTAGCGCCTTGCTCGTCCAGCCATCGAACGGCACTTCGGGCAGCATCGCCAGCAGCACCGCATCCTTCTTCGTGATGTCGTCGTCGCTTCTCATGGGCTCGCCAGATCGATAGGAAAGCGCGCGCCCTCCTCGACGAACATCAGGAGCCGCAGATCCGTCATGCGCTGCGGATAGAGCACGCCGTCGAGATGGTCGCATTCATGCTGCACAACCCGAGCATGGAAGCCCTCGACCGTGCGGTCGATCCGCGCGCCGTCGGGCGCAAACCCGTGATAGCGGATCTTGGCAAAGCGCGGGACCGCGCCCTTCAAGCCCGGCACGGAGAGACAGCCTTCCCAGCCCAATTCCTTTTCATCGCCCTGCGGCTCGATGACGGGGTTGATGATTGCCGTGAGGTCCTGGGCCTGGTCGCCGGGGCGGCCCGAGAGGCGCTCTTGCGGCACCCGGAAGATGACGACGCGCAGCGGCACATGGACCTGCGGCGCCGCCAAACCGGCTCCACCAATATCGACCAAGGTTTCGATCATGTCGGCGATGAGGTGATGAATGTCCGGCGCCGTCGGGTTGGCGACCGGCTGGGCTCTGCCGCGGAGCACCGGATGACCCATGCGGGCGATTTTGAGGATCGACATAAGGCCAATATGAGCGCGCCTCCAGGACCGGTAAAGAGCGCCTCCAGCGATCCGGAGCGCGTTATGACCTTGCGGAACAGGGCGAGAACGGATACAACCTTGATACGAACATTGGGGGTCGAAATGCCCGCGATCGGCGTTTTGATGTTGCTCGCACAAATCGCTTGTGCCGTTCATGTCGTCCGCAGCGGGCGCAACTACATCTGGATCTACCTCGTCGTCTTTGTCCCGCTCGTCGGCATGGCGGCTTATTTTCTCGCCGAGATTCTGCCCGAGCTTATGGGCAGCCGGTCGGCGCGGCAGGCGGCATCCGGCGTCGGCCGGGCGATCGATCCCGGCCGCGGGCTGCGCCAAGCGCTGCGCCAGGTCGAGATCACTCCCACCACCGAAAACAAGGCACTGCTCGCCGCCGAGTATGTCGGCGCCGGCAGGCCCAGGGATGCGATTCCGCTCTATCGCGAAATACTGACGGGCATCCACGAAACCGATCCGGGAATGATGCTGGGCCTCGCCCGTGCGCTTTTTGCCGATGGCGATGTGGCAGGAACACAAGCGATTTTGGAGCGGCTGCGCGAGGCCAATCCCGAATACAGCTCGCCCGATGGACATCTGCTCTACGCGCGCGCTCTCGAGGAGCAGGGGAAAACGGATGCCGCCCTCAAGGAATACGAAGCGTTAACCGCTTATTATCCGGGCCAGGAGGCACGCTGCCGCTACGCCATGCTGCTGCAGCATGTGGGACGCGGCGATGAAGCGCGACGGCTCTTCGAGGATATTTGTCGGCGGATCGAGTATGGCCCGCGGTACCAGCGCCGTTCTCAGCGCGAGTGGTATAATTTGGCCAAACGCGCCTTAGCCTAGCGCCCGATTTGCAAACCCGATCGAGCTATGTTATGTATGATATGCGGGCTGCATTTGGCAGCCCGTTTTGTCTCGACCTCAAGTGAAGGAGTTGGCTGCTCGTGCAGGTTCTCGTCCGCGACAATAACGTCGATCAGGCATTGCGTGCCCTGAAGAAAAAGATGCAGCGCGAAGGTCTGTTCCGGGAAATGAAGCTCCGTCGCAATTACGAGAAACCCTCCGAGCGCCGCGCCCGCGAAAAAGCCGAGGCCGTGCGGCGCTATCGCAAGCTCCTCAGGAAGCGCATGGAGCGCGAGGGCTACTAAGCGCCCAAGGTTTATCCAAAGCCAATCAACCGCCCGGCGCCGCCGCGGCGGTTTTTGCTTTCGAAGGCCCGATGCCAAAAGAAACCGCCGGATTGCTGCTGTATCGGAGGAAAGGCGACGAGATCGAGGTTTTTCTCGTTCATCCCGGCGGCCCGTTCTGGGCAAAGAAGGACGAGGGCGCTTGGTCGATTCCAAAAGGCGAGATGGAGCGCCATGAAGATCCGCGCGCGGCCGCGATCCGCGAATTCGCCGAAGAGACGGGAACGGCCGTCGCCGGTGATTTCCAAAGATTGCCGCCCTGCAAGCAGGCCGGCGGGAAGACGGTATTAGCCTGGGCGGTCGAGGGCGATATCGATCCGGCGACGGTCCGCAGCAATACATTCGAGATGGAATGGCCGCCGCGCTCGGGCAAGCGGCAGAGCTTCCCGGAAGTCGATCGCGGTGCATGGTTCAGCATCGAGGAAGCCCGCCAGCGCATCAACAAGGGACAGGTCGCGCTGATCGATGCGCTGGCAGAGACATTGAAAGTCTGAGCCGCTTGCGGCGCAATCCGCTTCACGCAACGAAGCACCCGTTCCTTGCGTTCTTGATGCGACAGCATCGAGGAGAGAGCGCAGATGAGCGATCACGTCTACAGCGTTACGGAAATCGTCGGCAGCTCGGGCCGGAGCCTCGACGAGGCGATCCGGAACGGCGTCGCCACCGCGGCGAAATCATGCCGCAACCTCGAGTGGTTCGAGGTCACGCAAATCCGCGGCCATATCGCCGATGGCGGCGTCGCGCATTTTCAGATTCAGATGAAGCTCGGCATGCGCTACGAGCCGAGCTGAGGGATCACCCCAGCGCCTTGACGATTTCTTCGCACATCTTCTTGGCGTCGCCGAAGAGCATCATGGTGTTGTCGCGGAAGAAGAGCTCGTTATCGACGCCGGCGTAGCCCGAGGCCATCGAGCGCTTGACGAACAGCACCGTCTTTGCCTTCTCGACCTCGAGAATCGGCATGCCATAGATCGGCGAGGACGGATCGGTCTTCGCCGCAGGATTGGTGACGTCGTTGGCGCCGATCACGAAAGCGACATCGGTCGAGGCGAAATCGCGATTGATCTCGTCGAGCTCCAGCACCTCGTCATAGGGCACGTTGGCCTCGGCGAGCAGCACGTTCATGTGGCCCGGCATGCGGCCGGCGACGGGATGAATGGCGTAGCGCACCGTCGCGCCTTCCTTCTTCAAGAGATCGGCCATCTCTTTCAGCGCATGCTGGGCCTGCGCCACCGCCATGCCGTAGCCCGGCACGATGATGATCGAGCTGGCATTCTTCATGATGAAGGCCGCGTCCTCGGCGCTCCCCGACTTGACCGCCCTGTCGCCATGGCTCGCCGCCGCCGCGGCACCGCCCTCGGTGCCGAAGCCGCCGAGAATGACGTTGAAGATCGAGCGATTCATCCCCTTGCACATGATGTAGCTGAGGATGGCGCCCGAGGAGCCGACCAGCGCGCCGGTGATGATGAGAAGGCTG
>CAYMNX010000568.1:0-2641 GCA_964391905.1 uncultured Rhizobiaceae bacterium | reverse complement strand
CTCGATCGATGCGATCTTCGGCACGGCACTTCTTTTCACGCCAACCCCGAGCGCCAAATCCTTCGCGGCGCTCAGCATCACGCTCGAGCGCAAGCCCATCCGTTCAACCATGATGGAGGATCCCGGCCTTGAGGCGCTGCGTACCGGCAATCCGGCCGCGCGCAGCCTGTCGCTGCTCACCGCACTCGCACGCCGCGCCGAAACGTCGGTCGTGCTCGACCATTTCGGCGGCAACGCGCTCGCCATAGCGGTGGCGCCGTTCGACGCATGATCGTCAGCCGCGAGGAAATCGCGGGACTCATCCCGCATGCCGGCACCATGTCCCTTCTCGATGGCGTGCTCGCCTGGGACGGGGATTCGATCCGCTGTACCTCGACGCGGCATCGCGCGCCGGACAATCCGTTGCGGCAGGAAGGCCGGCTCGGCGCGCTCTGCGCGATCGAATTCGCGGCGCAAGCCATGGCCGTCCATGGGCGGCTCGCGGGTGCGATCGGCGCCCGGCCGCGTGCCGGCTATCTCGCGAGCCTGCGCGATGTCGCGTGCCGCTGCACGCGCCTCGACGACATCGCCGACGATCTGACCATCGAGGCGACGCGGCTCATGGGCGATGACGAGCGGGTGATGTATTCCTTCGCGGTCCGCTGCGGTGCCGAGCCGCTCGTCTCCGGCCGCGCCACCGTGCTGCTACAAGCGATGCCGCCCGAATGAGACGCGCGCTCGTCACCGGCGGCAGCGGCGCGATCGGCGCCGCCATCTGCGCGAGGCTCGCGGCCGAGGGTCATCATGTCATCGTCCATGCCAATCACGGTCTCGATCGCGCCCGCGAGGTCGCCGCTCGGATCGCCGCCGCGGGCGGCCAGGCCGAGCCGGTCGCTTTCGACATCACCGATGCCGCGGCGAGCGAAGCAGCGCTGACGCAACTTCTCGCGTCGGGCGCGATCCAGATCCTCGTCAACAATGCCGGCATTCACGAGGATGCGGTGATGCCGGGGATGAACCGCGGGCAATGGTCGCGGGTGATCGATGTCTCGCTCAATGGCTTTTTCAACGTCACGCAGCCTCTGCTCATGCCGATGATCGGCACGCGCTGGGGCCGCATCGTCAATATCTCCTCGGTCGCGGCGATTACCGGCAATCGCGGCCAGGTGAATTACGCCGCGGCCAAAGCGGGGCTGCACGGCGCGACGCGCTCGCTCGCGCTCGAGCTCGCAAGCCGCGGCATCACCGTCAACACGGTCGCGCCCGGCATCATTGCCTCGCCGATGAGCGACGGCGCCTTCGGCAAGGAGATGATCGAGCGGTTGGTGCCGATGAAGCGCGCCGGCAAGCCCGAGGAGGTGGCGGAGCTCGTCGCCTTCCTCGCTTCCGATCGCGCGGCCTATATCTCCGGCCAGCTGATCTCGATCAATGGCGGCATGATCTGAGCCGATAGCCGAGGAGGAGCGGCAGGCGCGGCAGGAAGCCCAGCATCAGCCGCGTATGCATCCAGGTCAGCAGCAGATTGTCGCGCAGATAGTGGAAATGCGAGACGCCGCCCTCCTCGCGCCGCAGATAGCGGACTGGCGCGGGCTTGCTGAGCGGCGCCACGCCGCGCCAGCAGAGCCGCACCGCCGCTTCGGGGTCGAAATCGAAGCGCCGCATCCAGCGATTCTTCTCCATCACCGCGCGCAACTCGGCGATCGGATAGACGCGAAAGCCGAACAGCGAATCGTCGACCCCCATCCACAAGGTTTCGAGATTGGCCCAGAAATTCGAGATCCGGCGCCCGACCACGCGCAGCCGCGGCGCATTTTGATCGAACACCGGAACGCCGAGGACGAGTGCCTTCGGATGGGCCATCGACACCGCCATGAAGTCGGGGATCGCGGCAGCAGAATGCTGCCCATCCGCATCCATGGTCAGAACATGGGTGAAGCCGCGTGCCTCGGCCGCGCGCAAGCCGGCGAGGATCGCGGCGCCCTTGCCGCCGTTGCGGGGCAGGACCAGCACGCCGAGGCCGGGATCGTCTTTCGCCATCGGCGCGAGCGCCTCCTCGCTGCCGTCGGTGCTGCCGTCGATGACGACCGAGACATGATCCCAATGGGCGCGCGCTTCCCTGACGGTCTCGCGGAGCTTCGCGCCCGTATTGTAGCTCGGGATCAGGACAAGATGCGTCGGCACTGGCGGACTATAGCTTACGCGCGATCACCCAGCTCACGCCGATAGAAGCCGTGAAGGCCGGCCACGAAATCATGAAGATCGCCCTCGACCGCGAGGGCGGGGCCGAGACGAACGCGATAGACGAGGGGAAAATCGGGCTTCTTCAGGAGCGACCAGCCTTTCCCCAGAAACGCCGAGTTGCTGTCGATGAACACCGTCTGCACCGGCGCGCCGGCGCGCTGCGCGATCAGGGCGAAGCCGCCCTTGAAAGCGTCGACGCGATCGCCGCTGGTGCGCGTGCCCTCGGGGAAGATCAGCAATTGCCGCCCCGCGCGCAGCTGGCGCACGCCTTCGCGCACGAGCCGCGTCGGCACGTCGTTGCGGATGAAGCCCGCGAGCCGCGCGCCGCCGCCGAGGAAGAGATTGTGCAGCAGCCTCACCTTGGCCGTGCAGACGACGCGCGGCAGGCGCGAGATGACGAGCACCGCGTCGAGCAAGCTCG
>CAYMNX010000567.1:0-3308 GCA_964391905.1 uncultured Rhizobiaceae bacterium | reverse complement strand
GACGCGGGCGGCCGATCTTCTGATTGGGATCCTCGATCATCTCGTTCCACTGCGCCACCCAGCCGACGGTACGGGCGATGGCGAAGAGAACGGTGAACATCGAGGTCGGGAAGCCCATCGCCTTCAAGATGATGCCGGAATAGAAATCGACATTGGGATAGAGCTTCTTTTCGATGAAGTAATCGTCCTTGAGGGCAATTCTCTCGAGCTCCATCGCGAGATCGAGGAGCGGCTCGTCGCGCACGCCGAGCTCGTCGAGCACTTCGTGGCACGAGGCGCGCAACACCGCCGCGCGCGGGACGTAGTTCTTATAGACGCGATGGCCGAAGCCCATCAGCTTGAAGCTGTCGTCCTTGTTCTTCGCGCGCTTGATGAATTCGGGGATGCGGTCCTTATGCCCGATCTCCATCAGCATCTTCAGCACCGCCTCGTTGGCGCCGCCATGGGCCGGCCCCCACAGCGAGGCGATGCCGGCGGCGATGCAGGCGAAGGGATTGGCGCCCGAGGAGCCCGCCAGCCGCACCGTCGAGGTCGATGCGTTCTGCTCGTGATCGGCGTGAAGGATGAAGATCTTGTCCATCGCCTTGGCGAGCGTCGGGCTGACCTTGTATTCCTCGCATGGCACGGCGAAGGTCATGTTGAGGAAGTTCTCGGCGTAGCTCAAAGCATTGTTGGGATAGATGAAGGGCTGGCCGAGCGAATATTTGTAGGTCATCGCGGCGATCGTCGGCATCTTGGCGATGAGCCGATGCGAGGCGACCATCCGCTGATGCGGATCGGAGATGTCGGTCGAATCATGATAGAAGGCCGACAACGCGCCGACCACGCCGCACATCACCGCCATCGGATGCGCATCGCGCCGGAAGCCCGAGTAGAAGCGGGTGAGCTGCTCATGCACCATCGTGTGATGGGTGATCGCGTGAACGAAGGTCGCCTTCTGCTCGCGCGTCGGCAGCTCGCCATAGAGCAGAAGATAGCAGACTTCCGGGAAGTCGCTTTTTTCCGCGAGCTGCTCGATCGGGTAGCCGCGGTAGAGCAGCTCGCCGACATCGCCATCGATATAGGTGATCTTCGATTCGCAGCTTCCGGTCGCGGTGTAGCCGGGGTCGAACGTGAAGTGTCCGAGATCGGAATAAAGTCGGCGGATATCGACGACTTGCGGCCCGATCGTGCCGGGCAGCAGGGGCAGGTCGGCGGATTTGCCGGTGACGTTATCCGTGACCGTGACGGTCTGACGGTTCGAGGTCTTTTTGTCCATTCCTCCGCCTCCTCACGCACCTATGGTGCGATGCAAAATCAACGATTTTGGGGACAATAGATCGTCATGCATGGTTTGGCAATTCGCCCCTTCAAGCTTTTGACGCATCTGCGAGACGCCCGATCGTCTCCGCGCATCCGAGCACCTCGATGACGTCGAAAATCGGCGGCGAGGCCGTGCTGCCGGTGACCGCGGCGCGCAACGGCTGAGCGACCGCGCCGAGCTTCAGGCCGCGCGCGGCGGCAAAGTTCCGCACGGATTCTTCGAGCACCGCGGCCTTCCACGGGCTGTCGCGCAACGACGCGGCAAGCTCGCTCAGCAGTTGCTTGGCCGGCGCCAACAAAGCCTTTGCTTTGTCGTCGATCGGGATCGGCCGCTGCGCGACGTAGAAATGCGCGATCTCGGCGAGCTCGACCAAGGTCTTGGCGCGCGGCTTCAGGCCCGGCATCGCAGCTTCGAGCCGCTTCATTTCGGTTTCGCTCATTTTTCGCTCGATCATGCGCTCGACGAATGGAACAGCGAGGCTCGCAAGCCGGGCATCGTCGGTCTCGCGCATATAATGCGCGTTGAGATTGCCGAGTTTCGCGAAATCGAAGCGTGCCGGCGCGCGGCCGATCGCGCCGAGATCGAACCATGCGATGGCCTGCTCGGTCGAGATGATCTCGTCATCGCCATGGCTCCAGCCGAGCCGCAGCAAATAGTTGCGCAAGGCCCCGGGCAGGTAGCCCATATCGCGATAGGCATCGACGCCGAGCGCGCCGTGACGCTTCGACAATTTCGCGCCGTCCGGCCCGTGAATGAGCGGCACATGCGCGAATTCCGGAACCGGCCATTGCAGCGCGCGATAGATCTGCGTCTGGCGGAAGGCATTGTTCAGGTGATCGTCGCCGCGGATCACATGGCTGATCGCCATGTCGTGATCGTCGACCACGACCGAGAGGTTGTAGGTCGGCGTGCCGTCGGCGCGCAGGATGATAAGATCGTCGAGCTGCTCATTGGCGACCACGACCCGGCCTTGGACATGGTCGTCGATTTGGGTCTCGCCGGTTTGCGGCGCCTTCAAGCGGATGGCCGGCGCAATGCCCGGCGGCGCCTCCTTGGGATCGCGATCGCGCCAGGTCCCGTCATAGCGGACGGAGCGCCCCTCGGCTCGCGCCTTCTCGCGCATCGCCTCGAGCTCTTGCGGCGTGCAGTAGCAGTAATAGGCCTTGCCCTCGTCCAGGAGCTGGCGCGCGATGGCGGCGTGGCGGGCGATGCGTTGCGATTGGAGCACGATCTCGCCATCCCAGTCGAGACCGAGCCATTGGAGGCCGTCGATGATGGCATCGACCGCTTCCTTGGTCGAGCGCGCGCGATCGGTGTCCTCGATCCGCAGCAGGAACCTGCCGCCGTGATGCTTCGCGAACAGCCAATTGAACAAGGCCGTGCGGGCCCCGCCGATATGGAGAAATCCGGTGGGCGAGGGGGCAAAGCGGACGGTCACACTCATGGCGCGCGATGTAGCACAGGATGGCCGGCGCGTCATGACGTGGCGGCGGCGCGGTTGGGTTAATAGCCCCGCCGGCGTAGAATAGCGGCAATGGCCACTGCCGATCTGGCGGGCGAAGGTCGCCCGAGCATTTTTGCCGCGCTGACCGCACGGTTCCGCGCCGAGCGCGAGCGCTGGTCCCTGTGGTTCCCGGTGCTGATGGGGCTCGGCATCGCGATCTATTTCTCGCTCGAAATCGAACCCGCATGGTGGCTGGGCGCATCCGTGCTCGCGCTGGCGAGCGCGCTCCTGCTGGTCGCGTGGCGATGCGGGATCGATCTTACGGCGGCATCGGCCTTGCTCGCGGTCGCTTTGGGATTTGCCGCCGCGCAGTTCGAGACCTGGATGGTGGCGGCGCCGGTTCTGGAGCGGCGGCTCGGTCCGGTCGAGGTCGCGGGGCGGCTCATCTCCGTCGAGCCGCTGCCCGAAGGCGCGCGCCTCGTGATCGCGCCGACAAGCGTCGGCGCTCTCGACGCTCAGCATCGTCCGGCGCGGCTGCGTGTGCGTCTGCGCCGCGGCGCC
>CAYMNX010000566.1:0-7625 GCA_964391905.1 uncultured Rhizobiaceae bacterium | reverse complement strand
GCCGCCCGATCTCGGCTGGCGCGTCGCCTTCGGCACCGGCGCGGTGCTCGGTCTCTTCATCCTCTATCTCCGCCGCTTCCTGCCGGAGAGTCCGCGCTGGCTGATGACGCACGGGCGGATCGGCGAGGCGGAGGACATCGTCGGCGAGATCGAGGCGCGGGTCGCGGAGGGCACCGGCGAGCGGCTGCCGCCGGTGCATGGCGGTTTGTCGCTCCTCGGACCGCAGCACGTCTCGCTCGCCATCGTCGCGCGCACTCTGCTGAAGCACTATCCCGGGCGCACCGTGCTCGGGCTGGTGCTGATGGCGGCGCAGGCCTTCTTCTACAACGCCATCTTCTTCACCTATGCCCTGGTGCTGACCCGCTTCTACGACGTACCGGCCGATCAGGTCGGCTGGTACATCCTGCCCTTCGCGCTCGGCAACTTCCTGGGGCCGCTGCTCCTGGGGCCGCTCTTCGACACGCTCGGGCGCAAGCCGATGATCGCGGCGACCTATATCCTGGCCGGGCTGCTGCTCGCCGGCTCGGGGATGCTGTTCAATGCCGGCCTGCTGTCGGCGACGACTCAGACGTTCGCCTGGACCATCGTCTTCTTCTTCGCCTCGGCGGCGGCCTCGGCGGCCTATCTCACCATCGGTGAGAGCTTCCCCCTGGAGCTGCGCGCGCTCGCCATTGCGCTGTTCTATGCCGTCGGCACCCTGCTCGGCGGCGTCGGCGGGCCTTGGCTCATGGGTGTGCTCATCGAGAGCGGCGGGCGCTCGGAAATCCTCGCGGGCTATCTGCTGGGCGCGGCGCTGATGCTGGCGGCGGCGGGAACGGAGCTCCTGCTGGGCTTCAATGCCGAGCGCCGCCCGCTCGAGGAGGTGGCGGCGCCGCTCGCCTCGGCCTCTTCCGACGACCCGAATAGTCAGCCGGCGTGACCCGCGAAGATGACGCTTTTGTCATGAACGCGCTATTCGCGAAAATCCTCCGTGGTCCACGAGAACAGCAGTAGCACGGTCCATTTGGTCTCGTGCGAGAGGCCGAGATGCGGCCCGACGGTGAATTGATAAACGCCGGATTTTTGGTCGTAGCCGGTCATGGCCACCTTGGCCGTGCCGATGCGTTGCGCCTTCTTGAACAAGGCGATCTCGGGAATCGTAAGGTTCGAGCCGCTGAGCGGAATCGGAAGCTGGGTCTGCGGAATGCCGATGAGCGTCGAGTCGTCGTCGATCGATTGAGCACCCGATCGGATTTCGACCACGACATCGGCGGCCCCGCGGTCAGCGACGAGCTGGCCGCCATCCTTCAAAAGCTGGTCGCGGATTGCGCCGATCGTATATTTCGAGTCGAGCCCTTCAAAATATTGCGCATCGACGAAGACCTTGGTGCCGGCCGGAAAGGGCACCATCATTTGTCCGGCGGCACGCTCCGCCGCCGACGAGATAAGCAATTGCTCCTCCGCGGTCCGCGGTGGGCTGCTTTCACGGGTGAGGCTGCAACCGGCGATGACAGGAAGAAAGATGGCGATGATAAAACTTCGTTGCGCGTACCTGATCATGTTTTCGTTGTAGGGAATTGGTGTATGCGAATGTGTGACAAAGTGCGGACCTAGCGAATGACCAATCCTGGCGATGCCTCGAACAAGGCGCAACGAAAATCGCATGACGACGACGCAAGGAACTTACATCGGCATTTGACATTTAGCGGACAAAGCTCCAAATCGTGAGCGCGATCGGCAACGACAGAACGGTTTTTCGTGGCGCTTCGCATCGAAGATTACGGCTTCATCGGCAATTGTGAAACAGGCGCGCTGGTCGGTCGAGACGGCTCGATCGATTGGTTGGCTCTGCCGCGATTTGATTCGCCGGCCTGCTTTGCCTCGCTGCTGGGACATTCCGGCAACGGGCGATGGCTCATCGCGCCGCAGGACAGCGATTATTCGGTCGAACGCCGCTATCGCGGTGACACGCTCATTTTGGAGACGCGGTTCCACACGACCGAAGGCAGCGTCGCGCTTCTCGACTTCATGCCGCTGCCGAGAGAAGAGCAGAATGGCTTCGAGACGATTTCGCTGGTTCGCCTCGTTTGCGGCGAGCGCGGTCGCGTGCCGATGCAGTTCGAGGCGGTCTTCCGCTTCGACTACGGCCGGATCATTCCATGGGTGAGGCGCGACGAGCGCGGGCTTCGCGCGATCGCCGGCGCCGATGCCTTGCGGCTCGACACACCCTTGACGCTCGCGGGCCGCGATATGAAGACGGTCGCCGACTTCTCGGTCGCGGCGGGTGAGACCATACCTTGCGTGCTGACATGGTATCGCTCGTATCAGCCCGAGCCACGACGGCTCGATCCGCTTCGCGCGCTGAGCCGGACGGAGGAATATTGGCATCAATGGAGCAGCCGCTTCGTGGGTGGCGGTGAATGGGGCGACGCCGTCCGGCGCTCTCTCCTCACCTTGAAGGCGCTCACTTACGCGCCGACGGGCGGCATCGTGGCCGCGCCCACGACATCCTTGCCCGAATATATCGGCGGCGTGCGCAATTGGGACTACCGCTTCTGCTGGCTGCGCGATGCGACATTCGCGCTGTACGCGTTTCTGCTCTCCGGATACCGCGAGGAGGCTGCGGCGTGGCGCGAATGGTTGCTGCGCGCTGTTGCCGGGTTTCCGGCAGAGATCCAAGTCATGTACGGGCTGAGGGGCGAGCGGAGGCTTCCGGAATACGAGCTCTCATGGCTCGACGGTTATCGAGACAGCCGCCCGGTGCGCGTTGGCAACGCGGCCCACACCCAGCGGCAGACCGATGTCTTCGGCGAAACCATCGATGCCTTCTACTCGGCCCAACTCCATGGCATCGAGCCGCAGGACGATGCGAAGCGCGTCCAGGAAGCCCTGCTCGAACATCTCGAGGGAAACTGGCAGCTACCCGATTCGGGAATTTGGGAGATGCGCGGCCCGGAACAGCGTCACACCCACTCGGCGGTGATGGCCTGGGTCGCGTTCGACCGCGCGGTCAAATCGATCGAGGGCTATGGCTTTCCAGGCGATATCTCCCGTTGGCGGGCCTTGCGCGACGTGATTCACGACGAGGTGTGTCGATACGGCTACGATTCCGAGCGCCAAGTCTTCGTCCAGCACTATGGCAGCAAGACGCTCGATGCGGCGCTATTGCGCATTCCGCTCGTTGGATTCCTGCCGCCGGACGACCCGCGGGTCGTCCGCACGGCCGATGCCATTGCGCGCGAGCTCACGGTCGGCGGATTCGTCATGCGCTATCGGACCGAGCAGGCACCGGACGGCCTGCCTCCCGGCGAAGGCACTTTTCTCATTTGCTCTTTCTGGCTTGCCGACAATTTCGCACTGATGGGACGGTATCGGGAAGCCCGCGCCTTGTTCGAGCGCCTCCTCGGCACTCGCAACGATCTCGGCTTGCTCGCGGAAGAATTCGACCCGCGTGCCAAGCAGTTCTTGGGTAATTTTCCGCAAGCCTTCTCTCATGTCGGGCTGATCAACACGGCTCACAATTTGACCTTGCCGGAAGGCCCGGCCGATCGGCGCTCAACCAGCTGATTAGAACCCTGCGCCGCTGGTTGAGCCGCAGTCAAGACGGTTCTCACTTTATCGACGATTGGAAGGCGGTCTCGTCCCGCGCGAGCGCGCAACGCCCGTCATCAGCCCCAGTAGCAGCGCGCCGATCAGCAGATCGAATTTGTGTTGGCGAAGGAATGGGCCGGGATCGAAGCCCTGGAACGCATCGCTCAAGGCCGCGATTGGCGGCGGGCTGCGTCGCCGCGAGGAGAAAAACGCAAAGAGCGCGAGAATGACGCAGATGAGAAGCAACACGCCGGCGCAAACAAGCGGTGCGCCAACCGGCCCGAGCGCCGGCAAAAGCCCGACCCAAAGCGCTGCGATGAAGCAGCCGACGGCACCGAACGCAGCGAGAGAGATGCCAACGCCGCAAGCGATGGCCACGATGATGCGAGGAGGCTGTTGCCCGCCTCTCTCGGCACCGAGCGCGAACTGCGCGACCAGCCCCAGCAGTTTGACGAGTCCCTCCATCGGAGGAGCTCAGCGCCGCAGCAAATTGCCACCGACGAATCCGAGGGCAAAAGCGATGAAAATGCTCGCCAGGGGCTTGTCTTCGATGCGCTGCGCCAGCGCCGTCGCCGAGCGGCCGCCTTCCGACAGCACGGTGTTGTAGATCCGGCGCGTCCCGTCGTTGACGGTCGACGTCGTGTTGGTTCTCACATGGTCCAACAATCGCGCGAGGTCCTTCTTAAGATCCGAGACATCGCTCACAATGGAATCGAGATCGGCTTTGTCGGCGCTCATTGTTTCTCCTTTTTCCATGGGTCAAAACGCCTGAGACGGCGTTCCGTTCCAGCGGAGCCACGGCCGAACGCCGACGCAGCCGCGTTCACGCGATGAGGCGGTGGTCGCAGCGGCGCTTGATGGAGGGCTACGCGCCGGCCGAGGATTCAGTCGTGAAGAACTTCTCGAGCCGCGAATCCCAAAGCCGAACGCCACCCGTGATGCCGCCGCGGTTATCCGCGATCTGGACGTTCTTCGGCAGCGGAAAATTGATCGCCGCAGCATTGCCGCCGCCCAAATGTAGCGTGTCGTAATTGAAAAGGGTCTCGATGATCGGCAGCGTCTTGCGCAAGCGCCGATTCCATTTGATCGGGCCTTTCCGCCTCAACGCGGCATCGCCGAGATATTGATCGTAAGTCTTGCCCTTGCGGATCGGATGCTGCCCCAATTCAAGATGCGGTAAGAGCTGGCCGTCGATAAAAAGCGCGGAGCCGATCCCGGTGCCGAGCGTCAAGACGAGCTCGAGGCCATGACAGTTGATGACGCCGAGCCCTTGAACGTCGGCATCGTTCAGCACGCGCGCCGGCCGGCCGAAATGCTTTGCCAATGCCTCGGCGAGCGGATAATCCCGCCACTGATCGGTGCCGAGATTGGGCGCGGTTCGCACGCGACCCTTGGCGAGATAGCCGGGGAATCCTGCCGAGATGCGATCGAAATCGGGCAATTGCTGAGCAAGCTTGTCGATCACCCCCAGCAACACCTCAGGTGAAGGGAGCGTCGGCGTTGGAAGCCGCACCTCGGGAGCAACCATGCGGCCATCGGCATCGAGAACCGACGCCTTGACGCGGGTTCCACCGATATCGATCGCGAGCGTGCGAGGCGAGCCCGCGCCGTCCATCATGGGCTCGCTCGTCCCGCCGCCGCGCGATCGATGAACCAATGGACACGGCCGGCCGATTCGATACGCAAGGCGGGCAGATCTTCGTTACGGCGCACGCGCGCCAGGATGTCCCGCTTCTTCGCCCCGCTGACGAGGAATGCGATCTCGCCGCTGCTCGCGAGCGCCGGCGGCGTCAGCGTAATGCGCGGCTCGGGATGTGCATCGGGAACCGGCGCGACCCAGCGCTCATGCTCATCGAGCGCCGCGCTTCCGGGAAAAAGCGAAGCGGTATGGCCGTCCGTGCCGAGACCCAAGAGTGTTGCGGCAAAGAGCGGACGATTGGGTGCGAGCTCGTCCGCGCCATAGAATTGCTTCAGCGCGCGTTCATAGTCGCCCGCGACTTGCGGCAAGGTCCCGTTGGTCGGCATCGCGTGGATATTCTCGGGCGGCACCGGAACACGGTCAAGCAGCGCGGAGCGGACCATACGATAGTTGCTGCGCGGATCGTCCGGCGGAACGTAGCGTTCGTCGCCCCAAAACCAATGAACGCGCTCCCACGGGAACCGGTCGCGCCACGGCCGATCGGCGAGCATCTGATAGAGCAGAAGCGGCGTCGAGCCGCCGGCAAGACAAACTGCCGGCCGCTCTGGCACGGCGAGGGCGCGGTTGAGCAGCCAGTCGGCCGCGCAGCGTGCGAGAGTCTTGGGACCGCGGAGAGTGACGAATTCGGTTTGCGAAGCGTTGGCCATCGCGACACGAGACGGAACCATCATGCGACCGCTTTCCGCAGCGCGATCGGCCGCCAGTAACGCCCGTCTCGGGCCAGCAAATCATCCGCCTCGGGCGGCCCCTCGCTTCCCGCGGGATAGATCGTGAGGTCGCGCGTCGGCGCCTCGCGCCAATCGTCGAGTAGTGGTTGCACGACACCCCAGGCCGCCTCGACCTCTTCGGCCTGCTGGAAGAGCGTGCTGTCGCCAATCATGCAATCGTAAATCAGGGTTTCGTAGCCCGTGCTCGGCGCGGACGCAAAATAGTCTTTGTATTTGAAGTCCATGCGCACGCCGTCGAGAAGCAGGCGCGGTCCCGGGACTTTCGCATTGAACTGCAGCGCAATGCCCTCGTCCGGCTGAATGCGGAGGATAATGAAGTTCTGCGCGAAATGATCGACCGGTGTCTCGCGAAAAAGCGTGAACGGCGCTTCCTTGAACTTGATCGCGACCTCGGTTCGACGCGCCGCCAGCGCCTTGCCGGTCCGGAGATAAAACGGCACGCCCGCCCACCGCCAGTTATCGATCATCAGGCGCAAGGCCACAAAAGTCTCTGTCGTGCTGCCGGGCGCCACGTCCGGTGCTTGGCGATAAGGAAGGATGCGCGTCCCGTCGACGCTACCCGCGCCGTATTGGCCGCGCACCGCGTCGCGCATCGCCGCGTCCGGGGATAAACGCTGTACCGCGCAAAGAAGCTTCGCCTTCTCGGCGCGCACCGAATCGGCATCGAAGCGCACCGGCGGTTCCATACCGATCAATGCCAGCAGCTGGAAAAGATGGTTGGGCACCATGTCGCGCAGCGCCCCCGTCGATTCATAGAACTTTCCACGCCCTTCGACCGACAGGGTTTCCGCCACGGTAATCTGCACATGATCGATGCGGTCGCGGTTCCACAAGGATTCGAAAATACCGTTGGCGAAGCGCAGGGCCATGATGTTCTGCACCGTCTCTTTGCCGAGGTAGTGATCGATGCGATAGATCTGCGTTTCGGCGAAGACGGCCAAGATCTCTTTGTTGAGCGCGCGCGCCGATGCGAGGTCCGAGCCGAAGGGCTTCTCGATGATAATGCGCCGCCAATGGCCGTCCTGTTGCGCGAGGCCCGCCTGTCCGAGATGGCGCACCACGGGGACAAAGGCGCTGGCTGGTGTTGCGAGATAAAAGAGACAATTCCCGCGTGTCTCATATTTTGCGCCGAGTTGCGCGATCGTGTCGCGCAAGCGTTCGTAGGTTTGCGCGTCTTCAAGATCTCCCGAGAGGTAGTAGAGGCGATCGACCAGCCATGAAGCCGTCACGGCTGCAGGCGTCGCGCCGGAAAAAGCCTCGATCCCCTCCCGCATGCGGCGGCGAAATTCGTCATGCGAGAGCTCCGACCGCGCCACGCCGATCACGGCAAAGGCGTGCGGCAACAGCCCATCCGCGGCGAGGTGATAGAGCGACGGCACCAGGAGGCGCTTGGTCAAATCACCCGAAGCGCCGAAGATGACGAAAATACACGGGTCGGCGTGGGCTCTTCCGTCTGAGCTGCGCGCGGTATCGGACATGGGGCTATTCCGTCTTGGGCTCGACATGGCCGCCGAAGCCATGACGCATCGCCGATAGCAGCTTGTCGGCGAAGCTCGCGGACTGGCGAGAGCGAAAACGCGCATAAAGCGCCGCCGACAGCACCACGGCGGGGACCGCCTCGTGGCTGG
>CAYMNX010000565.1:0-11945 GCA_964391905.1 uncultured Rhizobiaceae bacterium | reverse complement strand
AAGCGCATCGGGATTTTCGACCGCAAGCTCCACATGCTCGGCCGCGATGCGATCGATTAAGGGCACGGCGGCGCCGAGATCCGGCACGAGGATGATGGCGCCGTGCTTTTCCCAGCTTTCGCGCGCGATGGCGGCGCGCGGCAGGCGCTGCAGCTGCCGCTCGACGGCGCGGCGGACTTCGTCAGCGAAAGCTTTGTCATCGCTGATAAGGATCGATTGCGCCGCGGCATCGTGCTCGGCCTGCGACAAGAGATCGGCCGCGATCCAGTCGGGATTGTTGTCGCGATCGGCGACGACCAGAATCTCCGAGGGGCCCGCGATCATGTCGATGCCGACCGTGCCGAAGACGCGGCGCTTGGCCGCCGCGACATAGGCATTGCCCGGCCCCATGATCTTGTCGACCGGCGCGATCGTCGCCGTGCCATAGGCGAGCGCTGCCACTGCCTGTGCACCGCCGATGCGATAGATCTCGCTGACGCCGGCAATATCGGCGGCAGCAAGGACCAAAGGGTTGAGCGCGCCGCCGGGTGATGGCACGACCATCACGATGCGGGGAACGCCCGCGACCTGCGCCGGCACGGCATTCATCAGCACGGATGAAGGATAAGACGCGGTGCCGCCTGGCACATAAAGACCGACCGCCGCAATCGGCCGCCAGCGGCTGCCGAGCCGCACCCCGGCCTCGTCGCGATAATCGAGATCGGCGGGAAGCTGCTTGCAGTGATAAGCCTCAATCCGCGCATGAGCGAGCCGCAGCGCGTCGAGCGTCGTAGCCGGGCAGGATCTCGCCGCCGCCGCAATCTCGGCCGGCGATACCCTCAAGGTTTGCGGTGTCAGATCGAGCCGGTCGAAGCGCTTGGTAAAATCAATCACCGCGGCATCGCCGCGCGTCCGGACGTCGGCGATAATCGTGGCGACGGCCTGGTCGACATCGTCGGCGAGTTCGCGTTTTGCCGCAAGAAATCGTGCAAAATCCTCCTCGAATCCCGAGATAGCGCTGTCGAGCTCAAGCGGCATCGGCTGCCTCGCGAAAGCGCTCGACCCAGCGGCTTACCTCCGCGGTGCGCGTCTTCAACGCGGCGCGGTTGACGATGAAGCGCGAGGTGACATCGGCGATATGCTCGATTTCGACGAGGCCGTTGGCGCGCAAGGTGCTGCCGGTCGCGACGAGATCGACGATCTGACGCGAGAGCCCGAGGCTCGGCGCCAGCTCCATCGCGCCGTTCAGAGCGATGCATTCGGCTTGCACGCCGCGCTGCGCAAAGTGACGACGCGTGATCGCCGGGTATTTGGTCGCGATGCGGACATGGCTCCAGCGCGAGGGATCGTCGCGCCCCAGATCCTCCTTAGGCGCGGCGACGACGACGCGGCAATGTCCGATCTTCAAATCGAGTGGCACATAGATCTCGGGATAGTCAAACTCCATCAGCACGTCATTCCCGGCAACGCCCAATTGCGCCGCACCGAAGGCGACGAAGGTCGCGACGTCGAAGCTGCGCACGCGAATGATATCGAGCCCTTCGTGATTGGTCTTGAAGCGCAGCTGACGCGCGTCGGGATCGGCGAAAGCCGGCTCGATCTCGATGCCGACGCGCTCCAGAAGCGGCGTCACCTCGCCCAGGATGCGCCCGCGGGGCAGCGCCAGAACCAGCGTTTCGTTGCTACGCACAGCAGACCTCTTGAATACGGACGCGGGGCTATTCGGATTCCGCCACCGGATGCTTCGGCCGCCAGCGCGTCGGCCACGGCTCGCCGAGATCATCTAAATGGCACATGATCCGACCGACTTCCAGCCAGATGGAACTGCCGCCGGCGAATTCAAGCAGGAGCGCGGTCGGATGTTCCTCGGAATCGGTGCGAATGGCGAGAAGCGCCAGGATGCGTTCCTCTTCCTGCGGATGAAAGCCGCGGCGCCGGACGGATTTCACATCGTCGATGCAAAGGCCCGAGAGCGTACGCTCGAAATTGTTGCGCGTCGCGCGCTGCTGCGGCTCCCAGCGGAAGCGGTTCGCCACCAGCACGAATTGCCGCTCATCGGGCAGATAGACCATCTCGCCGACGGTGACGAGCGCGTCCTGCAGGATCGCGGAGATGACCGCGAGATCCTCGGCATCGCCTGCGCGCAGCTTGAGGCCGGCCATGCGCCGCTCCTAGTCGTCGCCGGCGAGGCGCTCGATATCGGCGCCGCAAGCGGCAAGCTTCTCCTCGAGCCGCTCATAGCCGCGATCTAGGTGATAGATGCGGTTGATCGTGGTCTCGCCTTCGGCCGCGAGGCCGGCGAGCACGAGCGAGACCGATGCGCGTAGATCCGTTGCCATGACCGGCGCGCCATTGAGATGGGCGACGCCGCGCACCATTGCCGAGGCGCCATGGACGTTGATGTTCGCGCCCATGCGGCAGAGCTCGGGCACATGCATGAAGCGGTTCTCGAAGATGGTCTCGGTGATCATCGCGGCACCCTCGGCCGTCGCCATCAGCGCCATCATCTGAGCCTGGAGGTCGGTCGGAAAGCCCGGGAACGGCTCCGTCATCACATCGACGCCGGTGAGCCGCCCATTGCGGCGGCGCACGGTGAGGCCCTTCGCATTCTCGCTGATCTCGACCCCGGCGCTTTCGAGGCTGCGCGCAACCGCGGCGACGAGGTCGTGGCGCGCTCCCAACAGCTCGACACTGCCGCCGGTGATCGCCGTCGCCATCAGATAGGTTCCGGTCTCGATCCGATCCGGCACCACCGTGTGCTCGGCGCCATGGAGGCGCTTGACGCCCTCGATCGTGATGCGATCCGTGCCGGCGCCCGCGATCTTGGCGCCCATGGCGTTGAGGCACGCCGCGAGATCGACGATCTCGGGCTCGCGCGCGGCGTTGACGAGCGTGGTCTCGCCCTCGGCAAGGCTCGCCGCCATCAGCAGATTCTCGGTCGCACCCACCGAAACGATCGGAAAGATGACCTCGGCGCCCTTCAAGCCCTCGGGCGCTTGCGCCTCGATATAGCCCTGGCGCAGCTCGATTTTGGCGCCGAGCCGCTCGAGGCCCTTCACATGAAGGTCGACCGGCCGCGTACCGATGGCGCAGCCGCCCGGCAGCGACACCCGTACCTCGCCGCAGCGTGCGAGGAGCGGGCCCAGCACCAGCACCGAGGCGCGCATCTTGCGCACCAGATCATAAGGCGCCGTGGTTGAAACGATGCGTTTTGCGTCGATCCGCAGGGCATGGCCGCGCTCATTGGCGCTCTGCGCTCCGGCCATGGTGATGCTGGCGCCATGCTGCATCAGGAGATGCGAGAGCGTCGTGATATCCGCAAGGATCGGCACGTTGCGCAGGGTGAGCGGCTCCTCGGTGAGGAGCGCCGCCGCCATAAGCGGCAGGGCGGCGTTCTTGGCGCCGCCGATGGGGATGGCGCCGGACAGCGGCTTACCGCCCCGGATGCGAATCTTATCCATGGTTGAAAGGGTTCTAGTGGATCAGGCGGCGGCGCTCAAGCGAACAAGCCCCCCGACCTCTCGGGCCTTAACCATCCCCCTCCGAGGGCGAGAGGCGGGCGGAAGTTGTCCTGTCCGGCAAGTCGGACTTTGCGTCCTCCGCGCGCTCCCGAGCCTGGGCCTTGCGTCGACCGAGATTGGCGCGGAGCGCCGCGGCGAGGCGCTCCTGCCGCGCTTGAGCCGTCCGCGCCCCGGCGGGGCTGATTTGCGGCGCATCCTTGGAGGATTTCCCCGTCATGACGTCAGCCTGATCAGCCGCGCGGCGCCCGTCAAGATCGCTTGGGCGGAGTCGTGCGTTGAAGCCGGCGGGACATGCCTTGCTAAGCCTCGCCCCCTCGTGTATCTCCGGGCCCCGGGCGCTGCCGTAGCTCAGTGGTAGAGCACTCCCTTGGTAAGGGAGAGGTCGAAAGTTCAATCCTTTCCGGCAGCACCAGCTTTTTCTTTGAAATTAGCGATACCGACCGGCGCCGCTTCGGTGCCACCTGTCTCCTTCGCGCGGAACAATGTAGGAATACCAAGAGAAATTGGCACGTTTCCGACACGCGGCTGTTCCAGCGGCGTTCGACTAGGCGGTCCGATAGCCGAGCACCGCTTTAACTTCGAGGTATTCCTCAAAGCCGAAGACGCCGTGCTCGCGGCCATTGCCTGATTGCTTGTACCCGCCAAAGGGAACGCTCGGTCGGCGCGCCGTTCAGATAGATACGGCCAGCGCGCAGCTTCGCTGCAACCTCGCGAACCCGGTCGATGTCGCGCCCCTGCACGTAGCCGGCAAGTCCGTAGGTCGTTGCATTGGCGATCTCGATCGCTTGCTCTTCCGAATCGTAAGGCATGATCGAGAGGACAGGGCCGAAGATTTCCTGCTGCGCGATCGCCATCTCCGGCGTGACATTGCCGAACACCGTGGGGCGGACGTAATAGCCTCGATTGAATTCGCTCGGCCGTCCAGGACCGCCGCAGACGACCGTCGCGCCCTCGCGAATGCCGCTTTCGATCAAGCCTTGAACCTTGTCGAATTGCGCGCGGCTGACAACCGGCCCCATGGTGGTTGCGGGATCGAGGGTGTCCCCGAGGTGCACCTGCTCGACCGTCTTGCGGGCATAGCCAAAGACCTCTTCTTGCTGCGATCGATGGACGAGCATCCGTGTCGGCGCCTGGCAGGATTGCCCGGTATTGGTGAAGCAGCGAAGCACGCCGGAAGGAACGGCCCTCGCCAGATCGACATCGCGCAAAAGGATGTTCGCGGATTTCCCGCCGAGCTCCTGTACCACCCGCTTTACATTGCTCGCTGCAGCTTTGGCGACGAGGATTCCGGCACGGGTCGAACCCGTAAAGGACACCATGTCGATGTCGGGGTGACCCGAAATCGCCTCGCCGACCGTCGCACCGTCGCCATTGACGAGATTGACGACGCCTTTCGGCACGCCGGCTTCATGCAGGATCTCCATGAACAGAATCGTGCTCAACGGTGCGATCTCGCTGGGCTTCAGCACGACGGTGCAGCCCGCGGCGAGTGCCGGCGCCAATTTCGCCGTCACCTGGTTGAGCGGCCAGTTCCACGGCGTGATCAGGCCGCACACGCCGATCGGCTCGCGCCGTACCAATGTGCCACCCATGAAATGCTCGAATTCATAGGCGCCCAGGACCGAGATCATTTCCTTGAAGTGCCCAACACCGGCGGCCGTCTGCACCTGCTTCGAGAAGGTAATTGGCGAGCCCATCTCCAACGTCATCAAATGCGCCAGCGCATCGTTTCGCGCCTCGCACAGAGCGACGATCCGCTTCAGCAGCGCGATACGGTCATCACGGCTGGTTTGCGAATAAGTGGGAAATGCGCGCCGCGCCGCTGCGACCGCGCGATCAACATCGGCCGCGGAGCCGAGGCTGATTCGGCCGGCGACCTCCTCCGTCGCCGGGTTGATGACATCCCAAAGCCGTGGCGTAACCGAATCGACCCATTCGCCGTCAATGTAGAACTTCTGATCGTTGCTCATCTCTGCCTCTTTCCTTGCGGTCGCCGCCACTGCCTGCGGCTGGCATAACCAAGCGGCTTGGTCTCGCTTTTTTGAGCTGTCGGCGTTGCCCGCTCGTCTCGATATATCCAATCAAATATATCGCTTACGCTGACTCAGCGTCAAATCTTGCGGTGCCGCTCAACGGCGCGTTCCCGGTTCTTCCTAGCGGCCATGACCGCGCAAAAGCCGATCGTCCCCCTGCGGGGAACCGATCGACCGATCCCCTCGCCCGGGCTCGACCTATCCTCTGGCAACTTTGAATCCTTTGCCCATCTGGTCGGTGCGTCGGCTGGTACCGCTCACGCGCGAGGGCCGGTCGGTTAAGGAGCATTGGGGGATTCTTGTCATATCGTTGTATTTCTATAAATATAGCGACCATTCAAGCCATGCTCTCAATCAGTCGCAAGCACGAATTTCGGGAGACCACTCAATGAGCGAAACCGTCGCCAAATCCAAGACCGTCGCATCCAGCTACCAGCAATATATCGCGGGCATGTGGCGGGACGCCGAGAGCGGTGCGAGCTTCGACGATTTCGATCCGTTCACCGGCGAGCTCTTCGCCCGCGTGCCAGCCTCTGGGCGATCCGACACCGAGCGTGCCATCGGAGCTGCCGCGGCAGCCTTTCCGGCCTGGGCGGCAATGCCGCCGTCCGCCAATCAGCGTCTCTTCCTGCGCGCCGCCGACATCGTCGAGCGACGCACGCCGGATTTGGTATCGATTCTCGCGCGAGAGACCGGCAGTGGCCGCGCTTTCGCGATGTTTCAGATCCAATGGTCGGTCAATTTGCTGCGTCAGGTCGCCAATTGGGGCTACCTGCCGATGGGCGAAGTCTTCCGCTCGGACGGTCCCGGCAAATTCGCGATGGCGGTGCGCAAGCCGCTCGGCGTGGTGGCGGGCATCACGCCGTGGAACGGTGCTCATAACCTTGCCTGGCGCACGGCGCTTTTGCCGATGGCCTTCGGCAATACGATGGTGCTGAAGCCCTCGGAGGAAGCGCCGGTCGCCGCCGGGCTCGTCCTCGCCGAGATTTTACACGAGGCCGAGTTTCCGCCCGGTGTGTTCAATGTAATTACCCACGCGCCGGGCGCCGCGGCTCCCGTTGCCGATGCGATGTTCGAAAGCCCCCATGTCCGCAGCGTCAACTTCACCGGCTCGTCTGCGACCGGCCGCATGCTGGCGGAGCGCGCGGGGCGCGCCCTCAAGCGCATCGTGCTCGAGCTCGGCGGTTACAATCCGCTGCTGATCTTACGTGACGCCGATCTCGCCCAGGCGGTCGACACGACCGCTTTCGGCGCTTTCTTCCATCAAGGGCAGATCTGCATGAATACCCGCAAAGTGCTGGTTGAGCGGCCGATCGCCGATGAATTTCTCGATCGCCTGGTGACGAAGACCAGGAGCCTCAAAATCGGCGACCCGAAGGTGCCCAGCACGATCATCGGGCCGCTGATCAACGATCGCGCCTTGCAGATGGTGAAGCAGCGCGTCGACGATGCGGTCGCAAAAGGCGCGCGCGTCCTTGCGGGCGCCCAGCACGAGGGACGAATATATCATCCGACCGTCCTGACCAATGTCCCACCGGATAGCATCGTCTACCGCGAAGAAACTTTCGGGCCGGTGCTCGTCGTCGAGACCGTCGACAGCGCCGAAGAGGCGCTCGCCAAGGCCAGCGCGACGCCCTACGGACTTTGCGCTGCCATCTTGACCGGCGACCAGGAAAAGGGCTTAGCCTTGGCTGAGCGCGTCGATGCCGGCATGGTCCATGTCAATGGCCCGACCATGGCGGGCGAGCCTTCGCTTCCGAATGGCGGCGTCAAAGACAGCGGCTGGGGCCGCTCGGGCCACCATGCGGTCGAGGACTTTACCGAAGTGCGTCTGATGACCTTGACCCGCGGCGCTGCGACTTTCCCCTTCTAGATCGTGCGGGGATGAACGGGTGACAGCGCCGATGGAGATCGTGGCTCGCGGAATCAGGCTTTCCTTACGCCACGCGCCCTGCGCCCATATCTGCCGCTATTGTCTCATCTCCGAGACGCGCAAGCGCAGCATGCTCCCCTTCACGCGCTTCGAGCAGCTCGTTCACCGGTTTTTCGATTGGAGAGAAGCGAGCGGACGCGATCTTGATATCCGATTCTTCGTCGGCCCATCCTTTGATTACGACCTCAAGACCCTTGAGGGCGTCGGCCGCCTACGCGCGCGGCGCGGCGCGATGTTTTCTACCCTCAACCTCGGGGGACTGCGGCTGCGCAGCGGCGAGGCGCTCGATGCCTGGCTCGATGAGCGCCAAGCCGCCGGAATCACGGACTTCCATACCTCGCTCGCCGGATATGGCGAGATCCACGACCGCTGGAACGGCCGCGCCGGTGATTTTGATTATCAGACCCTGATCCTCCGCCGCGGCGGTGAGCGCGGCATGGGACGCGTCGAGCGATTGTTCCTGACGCAAAATACGCTGCCTCTGTTCGACCGGTTGCTCGACATTCTCGACGCCATTCCCGGCGCCATACGCGACCGCTATGGCTGCCTCCTTTTCTATGCCGGGCTTGCCAACCGCTACGAGGACGAGCGGATCACCGAGGAGATTCGCGACAACTTGCCCGCGCGCCTCAAAGGGATCCGCCTCTGGCGCCAGCAGAATTGGCGATCGGAGCGCGAATGGATCCCGATCATCCAAGAGACAACCGAGCCGCGGAAGATCGTGATGAAGCTCGATGTCAATGAGGCCAATATCGAGCATCTCGAGCGCCTTTCCTGTGAGGAAATATTCGCCGAATGCGAGCATTTTTATCGTGACGATTATCGACGCCTGCCGTCGCTCGACACGCTCTGCGCCCGCTATGGCGACACGAGCAACCGCAAGATCTACATGCTGAGCCGCGATCTCGAGCAAAAATGGATGGAAATGCACCAGCGCGAGACCGGCATCAGGGTCCCCGCCGATTGACGTTCTCGCTCATCCATATTCGGGTTTGAGATCGATAAGCGGTGTTCCGTCGAGGCAATCGAGGCCGCGGACTTGCACGATGCCGTCATGGATACCGACGAGATCGACGATTGACGAGGCAATGGGATTGGGCCGCATCGGCGACCGCAGGGCGAAGGTGCCGGCGAGCTCACCGCGGTTTCCCGGCGCCTGAAGCACGAGATCGCGCCGTGCATGATGCATCCAGTAGAGAACCTGGATGCGTTTATGATCGGCGAGACCGCTCAGCGCGGCATGCCAGCGTCCGTCGACCACGATCGAGCATATCGGACCGTCAGAGCTGCCGCGCTTCGGACACTCGCTCCGCGAGGTCCATGGCGTGTGAATGACGCCGATGAAGTAGACCCCGGCGTCGGTTTTCGGCGGCAGCGCGGTCGTCACTTCTCCAATGCGAAGCCCGGAATCCGATGATTGGTCGGTCATGCGTGAAGCTTGGCGCATAAGAAGGGCTTGTGTCCAGTCGGAGCACGGATGCCCCCCTCGGCTTCTTCCGTCAGCGCAACGGCGCTGACCGCATGCGTTGTCTAAGGTTTTCGCGCTAAAGATAGACGCCTTTCATTTGTTGCTCAGGGTAGCGCGTACCGGCGGCGGCGCCCGGCGGAATGGCGGCGGAGATGCGCGCGACGTCTTGAGCGCTCAGCGACACGTCGAGCGCGCCCAGATTCTCGATTAGCCGCTCGATATGTTTCGTACCGGGTATCGGAATGATGTCCTCCCCTTGCGCGAGGAGCCAGGCAAGGACGAGCTGCCCCGGGGTGCACCGCTTCTCGGCGGCAATCGCCTCGATCCGGTGCACCAACTCAAGATTATGCGTGAGGTTTTGGGCGACGAAGCGGGGGTGGCGGCGTCGCGCGTCGGATTCCGTCAGGGTCGAGGGATCCTCGATCTTCCCCGTCAGCAAGCCGCGCCCCAAGGGCGCATAGGCAACGAAGGCGATGCCGAGCGCGCGTGTGGTCGCGCGCGTTTCCTCGGCCTCCAGCCGATAGAGCAAGGAGTATTCGTTCTGAACGGCGGCGATCGGATGGACCTTATGGGCGCGGCGTATCGTCTCCGGCCGCGCCTCGCTCAAGCCGAGGGCACGAACCTTGCCGGCGGCAACGAGCTTCGCCATCGCACCGACCGTCTCTTCGACGGGCACGTCCGGATCAATGCGGTGCTGATAGTAGAGGTCGATGACATCGACGCCGAGACGCTTCAGGCTTGCCTCGCACGCCGTTGCGACATATTCCGGCCGGCCATCCGCAATCTTGCCGCCGCGGCCACCGAGATTGCCGAATTTCGTAGCGAGCACGACCTCGGCGCGACGGCCAGCAATCGCGCGCCCGACGAGACTTTCGTTTTGGCCCCAGCCATACATATCGGACGTGTCGAGAAAATTGATGCCGCGATCGAGCGCTTCCCGAATGACGCGAAGTCCCGTCTCGTCATCGCCAGGACCATAAGTCCCGGAGAGCGACATGCAACCAAGGCCGAGCGGCGAGACGTTAATCCCGCTGCCGCCCAGCATCCGTTTACGCTTCGCCGCGTGAAAACTCATCACAGTTTCCCATCCGAAACATGCGCGTCGAACACGTCTTTGGCCCGTGCGGCCGCTGACATCGCTGTCGGCCATCCCGCATAGAAAGCCATATGCGTAATGACCTCGATGAGTTCCTCCTGGGTGACCCCGTTTCCGAGCGCGCGCTCGAGATGCGCGGGCAATTCGTTACCGCGGTAAAGCGCGACTAGGGCCGCAACCGTGATGAGGCTGCGGTCGCGCTTCGAAAGACCAGGTCTTTCCCAGACATCGCCGAACAGGACCTTCTCGGTGTAGTTGATCAATTGCGGCGCGACGCTGCGCACCTTGTCACGCAGCGCCTTCGATGCAATGTTGGTGTTGTCAGCCATGACCGATCTCTCCTTTGCTGGCCCTTCCTTACCCTAGAACGGACAGCGATGCGGCTCGGTTTCGATCGTAATCCAGCGCAACGCGGTGAACTCGCTGATCGCCGCTCGCCCGCCGAACCGCACGACGATGCGACCATCGCTGGCCAGAAAATCGCGATTGTTGACCAGCAACGTCGCTTCCATGGCATTTACGGCCGCCGTTACGGAAATCTTGAATCATCGATATATTGCAACGAATATATCGATATGGCGAAGAAATTTTGTCGATGCGGCGTCCTGACAGCGGCCGACGCGCAGCACCTTGGCTCCGCGGGGCGGCCGGTATGGAGGGCTGCAGGCGAGATGGTCGCGCTGCATGGCCGCTTTGCCCCGCTCTATGCGATGCAGTCCGTCGATCTGTCGCTTTAGCGCGGCGATCTCAAAGGCGCCATGCAGTGGCGTTTGGTCTGGCGTATCGTGGAATTGCTCCTGAGTGAAGAGGGTGCCACAGCGCATCGCCGGGTGCACTGAGTCGGCACCCATCAACCAAAGGTAAAGGTGTAGGCGCTGAATCCCGATTTCGGGATTTTCAGCTCGAGGCGGTGATCGCTGTAATCGTCGCTGTCGAACAGCGTGTAAAGCTGGCTGGCTTGGATCGTCACCGGTGCTTGCGCCTTGCCATCGACCGTGACCGAGACCGTCACCGGCGCAGTGCTACTTGCCACCATATGGACCTTGCCGGCATGGAAATGGAGAAGAACCGTGCCGCCATCCTTGGTCAAGGTCGCCTGCTCCGGTCCGATCTTCCAATTGCCGACCAGCGCGAAATTGTTGAGCGGTAGATCCGCCGGCGCGGAATAGAGCTGTTCTTTGCCCGACGGCCCAGAGCTCGCGAGGTATTGCAGCCTCAAAGCGCCGAAATACATTTCGGGTGAGGCAATCTTGCTCAGATCCGACCCGCCATCGGCGGCGACGGGCGGTCCCGCCGCCAAGAGCTTGCGGATCTCGTCTTCGGTCTTATCGTAATCGCTCTCGCCGAAATGAATGGCGACAATCTTGCCTTTCTGATCGACGAGAAAATCGGCGGGCCAATAGTGATTATCGTAGGCCTGCCACGTCCGATACTCGTTATCTTGCGCGACCGGATATTTGATGCCGAAGCGCTCAATCGCGGTTTGAACGTTACGGGTCACGCGCTCGAACCCGAATTCGGGCGTGTGGACGCCGATAACGACGAGGCCCTTGTCCTTGTATGTGTCGTACCATTTCGTCACATAGGGCAGCGTGCGCAGGCAGTTGATACAGGAATAGGTCCAAAAATCGATCAACACGACCTTGCCGCGCAAGCTCTTCATCGTCAGCGGATCGGAATTGAGCCATTTCTCAACCCCGGCGAATTCCGGCGCCGTGGCGCCGACTTCCACCGCGCGCGCCGCGACAGCCGGTTGAAGCGCCACGATCGCCACGACGGCGCCGATCGCTGACAGGAAAGAACGACCTGCCTTCATTGCTACAGCCCCACTTGCCCACCGGGATAAAAACGCGACAGCCACACCGTGATCAACGTGTCGTATTGGTAATAGATCGCGATCGCGGTCAGGACGATG
>CAYMNX010000564.1:0-4457 GCA_964391905.1 uncultured Rhizobiaceae bacterium | reverse complement strand
TCGCCCTTCTATGTCTCGCCAATGGAGGATTGGGGATACGATGTAGCCGATTACCGCGAAGTCGATCCGCGTTTTGGAACGGGGGCCGATGTCGATGCCTTGGTCGAACAAATCCATCGCGCCGGGATGCGCGTGATCATCGATCAGGTATGGAGTCACACCGCGGCCGCGCATCCCTGGTTCGAGGAAAGCCAGCGCTCGCGCGATAATCCCAAGCATGATTGGTATATCTGGGCGAATCCGAACCCGGAGGGAGGGCCGCCCAACAATTGGCTCTCGGTTTTCGGCGGCAGCGCGTGGCAGTGGTCGCCGGCACGACGCCAATATTACCTGCATCATTTCCTCACCAGCCAACCGAAGCTCAACCTTCGCAACGAGGCGGTTCTGGCCCAGCATTTCGCCAATGCCGCGTTCTGGCTGGATCGTGGGGTCGACGGATTTCGCCTCGACGCTGTCGATTTCATGCTTCATGACGAGGAGCTGCGCGACAACCCATCGCAATCGGCGCCGGGCAGCGAGATGCCGTGGAATCCGTTTCGCTTGCAGCGCCATGTGTACGACATGTGTCATGCAGATGGCGTCCGGCTGATGCAGCAGATCCGCGATTTCATGGACCGCTATCCCCACGCGACGACGATTGGCGAGATTTCGAGTGAAGTCGGCGCGCTCGCGCGCATCGCGAATCTGACCGGCACGACCAAGCTCCACACGGCCTATACGCTGGGCGCAATGAAGACGGCGTTCTCGGCCACGACGCTGCGCCAGATCCTGCGTGAGACCATTTCGCTGCATCGCACGGGCTGGCTGTGCTGGGCCTTCAGCAATCACGACGTCCAGCGCGTTGCGACGCGCTGGAATCCGCGCGGCGCCAACGCCGCAGCTTTCTCCCGGCTCGAAAAGGCGCTGCTTCTGACCTTGCCGGGCAGCGTCAGCCTCTATCAAGGCGAGGAGCTGGGGCTTCCCGAGGCGGAAATTCCGTTCGCCGCCATTCGCGACCCGTTCGGTCAGCACTTTTATCCTGTCTATTCGGGACGCGACGGCGCCCGCACGCCGATGCCGTGGATCGCCGATGCGCCCAATGCCGGCTTCTCGACCGCCCGGGAAACCTGGCTGCCGGTCGACCCCCGGCACGCCGCGCTTGCCGTCGATCGCCAGGAGAAAGATCCCGAGTCGAGCCTCGCGGCCGCGCGCCGCCTCATCGCTTGGCGCAAGCGGCATCCGGCGCTGATTCGCGGCGAAGTCGATATCATCGAGTTGCCCGATCCGATCCTTGCCTTCCGGCGGCATTTGAGCGGCGAAGCGATGGTGGCGGTGTTCAACCTCTCGGACCAGCCGGTGAGCATCGATGCGACTTGTCTCCCATCCTTCTGCCCCACCGCGGAGCTGCCATTCGTCACTCCGATCGAGGGAACGGCCTTGCGCTTGCCGCCTTTCGGCTTTTCGCTAGGTCCCGCTCGTCCATAGCACCGCCACCGGCAGCTGGGCGAGCACCCGGCGCACCTCCAGCTGCCCCGGCTCGAAGGCCTCGCCGGAAAAAAGATTGGTGAAGCGCCGATCGATTGCCGACAAGCGTGCGTCCGCGAAAAAATCGCCATCGGCCCAAAAGCCGGCGCGACGGCCGGCGGCGGTTTGCGCCAGATGCCGGGCGACGACGACGATGATCTCGTCTCTGTCATGGCGACGACGAAAGGCGAGGAGACGGTTCTGTGGCTCCGCCTCGACCCGCAGCGGCTCGTAAGAGCCCTCGAGAAACAGCGCCGGCAGGCGCTCGCGCAGGCGCAGCAGCGCATGCATCGCCCAGAGCTTCAGCGTTCCGTCGCGCCAGCGCTCCTTTGCGGCATCGAGTGATATCGCCTCCGCCGACCGGAGCGCCGCGGTCCGCGCTTCGAAATCGACCGGTCGACGATTATCGGGATCGACCAGGCTGAAATCCCAGAACTCGCTTCCTTGATAAAAGTCGGGAACGCCCGGAAGGGTCGCTTTGAGCGTCAGTTGCGCCAGCCCGTTGATCGCGCCGAGCCGCACGATCGGCGGGAGGAAGCGCAGCACGCTGTCGAGAAAAATGTTTTCGGTTCTGGCGGCGAAGATGCCGTCGATGAAGGCGACGAGGCCCTCTTCGTAGGCCGGGTTCGGCATCGTCCAGGACGATACGCTCTTTGCCTCGCGACACGCTTTGATCGCGTAGGCTTTCAATCGGCCGATATATTCCTCGAGCGCGGTGTTAGATCGGATCAGGCTGTTCAACCGCATCGGCCAGCTGCCGACGATCGTCTCATAAAGCAGGTATTCGTCGTTCGGTATCGGCACCGCCATGCCGTCGATCTCCGATCGGTGGGTGCGGTTATAGAAATGCCAGCGCGCGACGCGGCGTCCCCATTCCTCGGCGACTTCGCTCAAGACGTTCAGCCGGGCGCGCACATCCTCGGCGCGTTTCGTATCGTGGGTTTCCGAGGTGAGCATGGCCTGGGGCCAATACCGTGCGCGTTCCTCGACCACCGCATGGAAGCGCTCGGGCGTGATCGCCGGCTGATAGGGATCCGACCCTACCTCATTGGCGGAAACCAGCGGGACGTGGCGGTAAAACAGCGTATCCTCGATCGCCTTCGCCGCCATGGCGCTCGTATATTGCTGAAATCGCGCGACGAACCGCAGGATGGCACGGCGCTTCGCGGCGTAGTGCACGGGGCGCTTTTGGGCAATATCGAGGGTAAGAAGGGATTCGATAAAGTCGAACTCACCATTGCCGCCGCTCCAGCGGCGCTGCGCCGTCGCGACGGCATCGGCGATCACCTTGCGATCGTCGTCGCTCGCGCCGCGCTCGGTGACGTAGGTCCGATAGAGCGGAAAAGCCGCGACGATTTCGGTCAACGCGTCGCGCAGCCGCTTGCGCGTGAAATCCCGGGTGAACCAATCCGCCTCGGCGATCTCGACCAGCCAATTGACGAGGTATGTGATCTCGCTCGCAAAGCTGCGATCGATGATGAGTTTCCGGCAGGCATAAATTTCATCATCGAGGCGCGCAGTCTCGCCGGTGAATCGGCTCCAGATGCGCTGCAGCGCCGCAAAGCCAGACGGATCGACGAAGAGCGCGTTGGCAAGCGCCATGTAGTCGTAGCCGGTGGTCCCGGAAACGGGCCAGCTGGGCCGCAAATTCTCGCTGCTGCCGAGAATCTTCTCGACGACGATATAGGGCCGCAGCCGCTTGCCGTCGGCCGTCCGCGGCGCGATCGCGGCGGCGAAGGCGTTGAGGCGCCGGCAATAGCGCTGGGGATCGGCGAGACCGTCGACGTGATCGATGCGCAAGCCGTGGAGGGATCCCCTGGCGACCAGCCGACCGATGAATTCGTGGGTATCGCGAAAGACTCGCACCCGGTCCATGCGAATTCCGGCGAGATCGTCGATATCGAAGAAGCGTCGATAATTGATCTCGTCGGCGGCGGTTCGCCAATGGGCGAGGCGGAAGGCCTGCCGCTGCAGCAAGCTGTGCAAGTCTTGAAACGAATCGACCTCGCCCGGCACACCGCGCCACTTTGCGACGGCGGCCTCGATTGCCTGCGCGAGCGGCGGCTTATGAGCCGCGGCCGCAAGGCTGTGCTTTGCCATTGTGGCAACGTCGCGCAGGTAGGGCGTGGCGGCGCCGGCGAGCGCAGCCTCGTCGAGCCGCGCGAGGCTGTCGGCCAAGGGCATGTCGTCCGCTGTCGGGGGCGCGCCAATCGGCGGGAGGATGCGGGCGTAATCGCGCGGGCAGAGCGGCAGCCGATGATCGAAATACCAGAAGTCGAAGCATCCGGCGGCGGCGTCGAACCGCAGCTCGATCTCGCCGGCGCACAACGCCGCGCCATAGGATTTGCCGAGGATCGGAAGCAGCACCTTGCCGGCGAGATCTGGCTTCGGCGGCGACCAGTCGATATCGAAATAGGCGGCATAAGGCGATGCCTCGCCCCATTCGAGAACGTCGAGCCACCAGGCGTTGTCGGCCTTGCCGATGCCCATATGGTTGGGGACAAAGTCGACGATGAGTCCCAGATTTTCGGTCTGCAGCGCCGTGCAAAAGCGCGCAAAGCTCGCCTCGTCGCCGAGTTCGGGATTGAGCGCATGGTAATCGACGATGTCGTAGCCATGCGTGCTGCCGGCGCGCGCACGCAGGATCGGCGAGGCATAAAGATGCGTGATCCCAAGCTTCCTCAGATAAGGGAGAATGGCGGTCGCGCGATCGAAGGTGAAGTCGCGATTGAATTGTAGACGGTAGGTCGCAAGCGGAACATCAAATGGCGAGCGCGCGCTCATGGCGGCGTGGACCCGCGCGGTCGCTCGGCGCGAATGGCTGCCAGCATGGCGAGGCTCGTGGTGTCGCGAAAGATATCCTCGAGGTCGCGGGAAAGCTTGCGCCGCCAATTCGGATAAGAGTCGATGGTGCCCGGAACATTTGCCTGATCCTCTTCGAGAGCGAGATCCTC
>CAYMNX010000563.1:0-2723 GCA_964391905.1 uncultured Rhizobiaceae bacterium | reverse complement strand
CGAAGAGGCCTTCGATCTCGGCACAGGCGCGCTGACGGAAGCCCGCGACGTGCTGCGCGACTACGGCAATATGTCGGCGGTGACGGTGATGTTCGTGCTCGAACGCATGCTCGCAAAGGGCGCGCACGGCCGCATGCTGATGACCGCGCTCGGACCCGGCTTCACCGCCGGGTTTCAGCTCCTCGACGCGTGAGCTGGGCGGCGCTCATCATCGGGCTCGTTGCCTTAGAGCGCTTCGTCGAGCTCCTCCATGCCACGCGCAACACCCGCGCCTTGCGCCGGCGCGGCGCCATCGAAACCGGCGCGGAGCACTATCCGCTGATCGTGCTGCTGCATGCCTCGTGGCTTGTCACAATTTTCGTCATGGCGCCGAAGGAAGGGCCGCCGGTCTGGGCGTGGATCGCTGTCTATCTCCTGCTCCAGGCAGCGCGGCTCTGGGTGATTTGGAGTCTCGGCCCGTACTGGACGACGCGCATCATTTCTCTGCCGAACGCGCCGCTCGTCAAGCGCGGTCCCTATCGCTATCTGCGACACCCGAATTACGCCGTGGTCATCGCCGAGATCGCGGTCCTACCCCTCGCCTTTCGCCTGCCGCTGGTCGCGCTCGTTTTCTCGGCGCTCAACCTTGCGCTTCTCGCCTGGCGCATCCAAGTCGAGAACCAGGCGCTCGCGACCAAGGAAAGATAAATCGCCCGCGGCGCGCTCAGTTGCGCTCGATCAACTCGATCTTATAACCGTCCGGATCTTCGATGAAGGCGATGTTGACGGTGCCGAATTTCAAGGGGCCGGGCGGACGCGGAATTTTCACCCCTTCCTGCGCGAGCGCTTTGCAGGTGCCGTAGATGTCGGAGACGCCGATCGCGAGATGGCCGAAGCCCGTACCGATGGTATAGGGCTCTTTCTGATCCCAATTGTAGGTGAGCTCGACCACAGTATGAGTCGAATCATCGCCATAGCCGACGAAGCAGATCGTATAACGGCCGGCCTCAACTTCGCGCTTGCGCAAGAGCTTCATGCCGAGGAGCCGGCAATAAAAATCGATCGAGCGATCGAGATCGAAGACGCGGATCATGGTGTGGAGCAAGCGAAAGCGGCTGGTGTCGATCGCGGGCGCTCGCTTCGTTTCGGTAGCCGTATCCATGATCTGCCTCCTACTTCCCGGATTTGCGCGCGATGACTGCGAGAACCTCGTCCGCCGCGCGCAAGCTCGGCGAGGTCCCGCCATAGCCCAGCACTTGGAGCGCCTCCTGGCAAGCGGCGATTTGCGCGGCGGCTTCGGCCTTGTTCATCAAGAGCTTGTCGACCGCCTTCGCGAGCCGCTCAGGCGTGCAATTCTGTTGCAGCAATTCGGGCACCGCCTCGCGGCCGAGAATGACATTGATGAGATTGGCATATCTGACCTTGAGCGCGCGTCGCACATAGGCCGCGGTGAGTGCGTTGATGCGATAGGCGATGACCGCTGGGAGCTTCGCGAGCGCGAGCTCGAGCGCGACCGTTCCCGACGCGGCGAGCGCCACGTTGCTTGCGGCGAAGGCGTCGTATTTTTCGTCTTGGCCGCGCAGCACAATGCTTGGCACCGTCCAGGAGGCTACCTCCCCCGCAACCCGATCGGCGACGATCTCCGTCGTCGGTACAACAATGTGAAGGTCGGGATGGCGCAAAACAAGGCGTGCGACCGCCTCCTTGAAAATCGGCAAGAGCTTGCTGATCTCGCCGCTCCGGCTGCCGGGCAGGACGGCCACGAGCGGCGTATCTTCGCCTATACCATGGCGGCGGCGAAAACCGGGACCGTTGCCCCGGTCGGCGCCGCTCTCCACCACCGGGTGGCCGACATGCGCGCAGGAAAGCCCGACCGCCGTGAAGTAGGGCGGCTCGAAGGGCAGCAGCGCCATCAGGTGATCATACCAGCGCGCCATGCGCCGCGCGCGGCCTGGCCGCCACGCCCACACCATCGGCGCGACGTAATGAATAAGCGGCAGGGTGACGCCGCGATTGCGCAAGCGCTGCGCGATGCGCCAGTTGAAACCGGAGCTGTCGATGGTGACAAGCGCAACGGGTTGCTGCGCGACAATATCGGCCACGGTCTCGGCGACGCGGCGGAAGATCCGGCGCGCCTGCGGCAGGACCTCGGCAACGCCCATGATCGCGAGCTCCGACAGCGGGACGCGGCTCCGCAAGCCTTGCGCCGCCATGGTCTCGCCGCCGATCCCGGCAAAGCGCACCTTGCCGTCAAGCCGTTGGCGAAGCGCCGCCATCAGCTTGCCGCCCAAGAGATCGCCCGACGGCTCGCCGGCGATGATGTAGATGAGCGGCGGTTCCTCGCTCATGGCGGCGCGACGCCGACGACGAAGAGGCCGGCGCGGTCGGCTGCTGCGATCACCGCCGCGCGGTCGAGCACCAGAGTGGCGCCGGCTTCGATCGCGATGCCGCACAAGCCCGCCGCAGCTGCAGCCGCGACCGTCTGCGGCCCGATCGTCGGCAGATCGGCGCGGCGCTCCTGTCGCGGCTTCGCCATCTTGACCAGTACACCGGCGCGAACGCCTCCCGGTGTCGCGGCCGAGCGGCGGATCAGCGCGTCGGTCCCCGACGCATCCTCGACGCCGACGATCTTGCGCTCCCGCACCACCACCGCTTGGCCCAAATCGCGCTCGCCATGCGCGCGCGCGGCGGCGAGCCCGACGGCAATATCGGCCTCGGCCTTTCCATCCGGCCGCTCGCGCCCA
>CAYMNX010000562.1:0-4026 GCA_964391905.1 uncultured Rhizobiaceae bacterium | reverse complement strand
AGCGTGGCCGGAAATCCGTTCGCCGGCGTTTTAGGCGACAAAAAGTCACAATTAACTCAATCTAGAACTGGACATGAATTCAAGGGGTTCTTAAGGTATTTTCGATTGAGTGTTGATGTTTGAACTCGAACGTCGGGGGTTTCGGTGGGCGTATTTTGCGTTCGGCTCGGGGTAGTGCGTTCTGCGGTATTGACGATCTTGGCTCTGGCGGCCTTTGCCGGGGCGAGCGGAACGGGCAATCAGGCCCTCGCGGCAAAATACTCCTCCATCGTCATCGATGCCCAAACCGGCGAAGTTTTGAGCGAATACAACGCGGATTCGCCCAACTACCCGGCGTCGCTGACGAAGATGATGACGCTCTATCTCACCTTCGACGCGCTGGAGCACAACCAGATCACGCTGGACCAGCATTTCTCGGTCTCGGCCCATGCCGCCGCTCAAGAGCCGACCAAGCTCGACCTGCATCCCGGCGACAGCATCGCCGTCCACGACCTGATTCTGGGCCTCGTGACCCAGTCCGCCAATGATGCGGCCGTGACCCTTGCCGAGGGCCTCGCCGGCAGCGAAGGCGCCTTTGCCGATCGCATGACCCGCACCGCTCGCGCGATGGGCATGGAAAACACCACGTTCCACAATGCGTCGGGCCTTCCCGATCCGGCGCAGCACACCACCGCCCGCGACCTCAGCGTTCTTGCGCGCCGTCTCTATCTCGATTTTCCTCGGGAATATGCGTACTTCTCGACCGAGGAGTTCAAGTTCCACGGCGTCACCTATGCCAATCACAATCACCTCATGAGCAGCTTTGAGGGGATGGACGGGATCAAGACCGGCTTCATCCGCGCTTCGGGCTTCAATCTCGCCGCCTCAGCCGTCCGCAATCATCGCCGGCTCATCGGCGTGGTGATGGGCGGCCAATCGGCTCATGCCCGCGACCTCAAAATGGCCGCCCTCCTCAACGCCGCTTTTGACGGCAAGAGCCTGCCGGAGAACCAGCTGCTCGCCAGCCAGGGTGGTACTAAGCTCGCCGCGAACGACTCAACCTTGCACAGCATCGCTCATCACGCGGCTCATACGCTCGAGAAGCTCTCACCGATCAGCCGCGCCGAAGCCGCAACGCCACACCGCGCCGCCGATGGTTGGGCCGTTCAAGTCGGCGCCTTCCGCAAGCAAGCAGTTGCCGCCCATGCCAGCGCCTCGGCCTTCTCCCGCATTTCGGCGGGAAAGCCCGTCGCCCTTGCCGGTCCGAAGGCCGGCAAGCACACGACCTATCAGGCGCGGATCGTTAACCTGACCGAGAAGCAGGCGCAAAACGCGTGCCGCATTCTGCGCCGGAACCATCGCTCTTGTGTCGTGATTAAGCCGGCGATGCAAATGGCTGCGGCGCATTCCGGGGTTAAAAATCTGGCGGAGTAATTCCGCTCGTACGCAGCTGCTCGACGATCGCGCCCTTTAGCTTTTCGAGCCCTGCTTCGTCACGCGCCTCGGCGCGCGCGACGAGCACGGCCTGAGTATTCGACGCCCGCAGTAGCCACCAGCCGGTGTCGGTCTTGACCCGAACGCCGTCGATCGCGGAGAGCGCGGCGCCGGCACGCTCGAGCCGGCTTTTGACCTCGTCGATGACAGCGAATTTCCGCTCATCGGGACAGGGAAAGCGCAGCTCAGGCGTGTTGACGACGGCGGGGAGGCTATCGCGGAATTGCGTAAGGCTCTCCTCGCCGCGTGCGAGAATGCCGAGAACCCGTACTGCGGCATAGAGCGCGTCGTCATAGCCGTAATAGCGGTCGGCATAGAAGATATGCCCGCTCATCTCGCCGGCGAGCGGCGCCCCCGTCTCCGCCATCTTCGACTTGATCAGCGAATGGCCGGTGCGCCACATCAGCGGCGTACCGCCCATGCGGCTGATTTCATCGAACAGGACCTGGCTCGCCTTGACGTCGGCGATGATCGTCGCTTTGGGCTTCGCGCGAATGATATCGCGCGCCATCAGTACCATGAATTGATCGCCCCACAGGATGCGGCCCTTGCCGTCGATGATGCCGATGCGGTCGGCATCGCCGTCAAAGGCAATGCCGAGATCGCAGCCTTCGCGGCGCACCGCATCTTGGAGTTGAATGAGGTTCTTGACCTCGGTCGGATCGGGATGGTGGTTCGGAAAGCGACCGTCGATCGTCTCGTTGAGAAGGAGATGGCGGCCGGGCAGCTTCGAGGTCAGCAATTGCAGCGCTTCGCCGGCCGCACCATTGCCCGCATCCCAAGCGACGAAAAGCGGCCTTTGTCCGTCGTAGTCCTTGAGGAGCCGCGCGACGTAGTCGCCCAGCACGGGGCGCGTCGTGACACGGCCCTGGCCCTGCGGAAAAGCGCCGGTGGCGGCGATCTCGCCGAGGCGTTGAATGTCGCGGGCAAAGAATGGCTTCTTGCCGAGCACCAACTTGAATCCGTTATGGGTCGGCGGATTGTGCGAGCCGGTGACCATGATCCCGGCATCGACATCGAGGTTGAAAGCCGCGAAGTAGAGCATCGGCGTCGGTCCGAGACCGACACGCACGACATCGACACCGGCGCTGAGCAAGCCGTCGACGAGCGCTTCTTCGAGCGCGGGCGACGAGAGGCGACCATCGCGGCCAACCGCCACGGTCTTCTTGCCACTCTCCCGCAGGACCGCAGCAAAGCTTTTTCCGATTGCCCTTGCATCGGCCTCGTGCAGCGTCTCGCCGACGATGCCGCGAATATCGTATTCACGCAAAATGCTCGGATGGAAGCGGTGTCCGCCGGCCGCAGGGTCGCGCATCATTTCCTCTTTAGCGATAGTCGGCGAGGATCCGTTGGATCGCGTCTTTCATATCGGGGCGCGCCAGCGCAAAAGCGAGGTTGGCTTCGAAGAAGCCGGCCTTGTCGCCGCAATCGAAACGCTTGCCTTCGTAGCGGAACCCGAAGAAAGGGCGTTTCGCCAGAATAAGCTTGGCAAGCGCATCGGTCAGCTGAATCTCGCCGCCGGCACCGCGATCGAGCGTCGTCAGATGATCGAAGACATCGGGCTGCAGGATATAGCGGCCAATGATCGAGAGAGTGGACGGCGCATCTTTGGGAGCCGGCTTCTCGACAACGCCCCTGACTTTGACAAGGCGACCATCGTCGCGCTCGATGTCGAGAATTCCGTAACGGTTCGTATGCTCGCGCGGCACTTCCATAACAGCGACGATATTCGCCGGCGCCTCGTTATAAGCATCGACCATCTGCTTCAAGCACGGCTTCTGCGCCAACACCAAATCATCTGCCAGCAGCACGGCGAAAGGCTCTTTGCCGACGAGATTGCGCGCGCAGAGCACGGCGTGGCCGAGCCCTAACGGATTTTGCTGGCGCGTATAGGCGACTTGGCCGGGCCGTGGCATCCAGGATTCGATTGCTCGAAGCTCCGCATTTTTGGAGCGCTCTTTCAGCGTATCCTCGAGTTCGTAGGAGTGGTCGAAGTGATCCTCGATCGCGGTCTTGGAGCGGCCGGTGACGAAGATGAACTCCTCGATACCCGCGGCCTGCGCCTCCTCGACGGCGTATTGAATGAGCGGCTTGTCGACGACCGGTAGCATTTCCTTCGGCATGGCCTTGGTCGCCGGCAAAAATCGGGTGCCGAGACCACCAACCGGAAAAACTGCCTTTCGAACACGCATCGTCATTAAAAAATTCTTTCTTGCTGCTGCCGCCAGAGTCTGAGAAGCAAAACGCTGAGCTAACCCGGTTTGTTCCGCCTGTTTATACCGAAAGCGCTAAGCTTTTCATAATCCGAAACATTGTCTTAATTCCCCAGGAGGATGTCTTTCGCACGATTGATTTGCGCAGCAAGATAGGTCGAGCCGCCGTGATCGGGATGGAGTTTCATCATAAGCCGACGATGGGCCTCCTTGATCTGCTCGGGATCATCGCCCGGCGCAAGATCCAGAATGGCATAAGCTTGCTCGCGGGTCATGGCCTCGCCTTGCGTGGCGGTGTGATCATTCGTGGCCTGGCGCCAATCGGGACGCAGGCGATCGA
>CAYMNX010000561.1:0-2746 GCA_964391905.1 uncultured Rhizobiaceae bacterium | reverse complement strand
TCCGTCACCATCGCACAGCCTTTCGTCGGCGGCGTCGGGAAGCGTGTCATCAGCTCGGAGACGTCGATCAGCTCTTCGAGACTCTCGACATGAATCACGGCGCTATGCTCGAGAATGGTCGCCATGACGTCGTAATTGCCGACCATGGCGCCGGTATGGGAGCGCGCCGATTCCTGGGCCGCCGCGCTGCGCCCCGAATGGAGCAGCACGACCGGCTTCTTGAGCGCACGGGCACGCGCCGCCACGTCGAGGAAGCGTGAGGGTCGCCGGATCTGCTCGGCAAAGGCCGCGACCACCTGGGTCGTCGGGTCTTCGATGAGATGCGCGATATAGTCCTCGAGGCCCAACACTGCTTCATTGCCGGTCGAGACCGTGCAAGTGACAGGAATAGCTTTGGCGTTGAGCGCCGCGCGCACAACGCCGGCGAGCCCGCCGCTTTGCGCCACGACCGCGACGCCGGATTTGACATCGAGCCGCGCGCCGAGCTGGGCCGAAAAGGTCAGAGGAAGGCCATGGACGAAATCGACGATGCCGAGACAGTTGGGCCCGCAGAGGGCAATGCCTGCCTGCTCGGCAACCGCCGCGATGCGATCCTGCGCCGCTTTCCATTCGCCACCCGCCTCGCCGAAGCCCGCGGCGAAGATGATGATGCCGCCGACCTTGCGCCGCGCGCACGCCTTGACCGCATCCTCGATCGCGACGCGCGGGATGAGCAGCATCGCCGCATCGACGCCTTCGGGAAGCTCGTCGATGGTTTTGACGCAGGCGCGGCCGTTGATTTCGCTGCGGTTGCGGCTGACGAGATGGATCGCGCCCGGGTAATTGAACCGCTCGAGATTGCGGAGCATCAAAAACCCTGCGGAGCTCGGCTCCGGCGATACGCCAACGATCGCGATCGAACGCGGCCGCATCAGCCGCGCGATATCCATCTGCGCCATATGACCCCTCGATCTTACCGACTAATCCTTTTTCCGCCGCATCGGGCCGAGACCCGGACGATAGGACTTCTCGTCGAGGAATTGGGTGAGGCCCTGGGTCCGGCCGTTCTCGTCATCGACGAGACGGAGCTGCGCGCTTTTCGCCCCGAGATAGTCGAAGGATTCCTCGAACGACATCGGGACGACGCCGCGCACGGCTTCCTTGCAGGCGCGAATGGTGTGCGGGTTCTTGCCCATGAGCGTCTTCGCCAAGGCGGTGGTGCGCTCGCGCAGCTGCGCCTTCGGCACCGACTCGTTGACGAGACGCATTTGTGCCGCCTTCTTACCGTCGAAGGTCTCGCCGGTGAGAATGTAATACATCGCATCGCGCAGGCTCATCGTCGCAACACAAGCCTTGGTCACGGCACCGCCCGGGATGATGCCCCAATTGATCTCGGAGAGGCCGAATTGCGCCTCGTCAGCGGCGATTGCGAGGTCGCAGGCGACGAGCGGCGTGAAGGCGCCGCCGAAGCACCAGCCATTCACCATCGCGATCGTCGGCTTCGCGAAATGCGCGAGCTGCGCCCACTGCCAGATATGGGCCGAGCGCCGCACGCGCATCTGCTTCACGTAAGGGAGCCCGTCTTGCGCGCGGAAGAACTCGCGCAGATCCATCCCCGCCGAGAACGCATCGCCCGTTCCGGTCAGCACCAGGACCTTGCAATCGTCGTTGATCTCGAGCGCGTCGAGCACCTCGACCATCTCGTCATTGAGCGCCGGGCTCATGCAGTTGCGCTTTTCGGGCCGGTTAAGCGCAACCCAGGCGATCCCGTCCTCGATCGTGACCGCCACATTCTTTCCACCGGGCAATTTATCCGCAGGCATCTCTCACTCCTTCAAGTACAGTTTCGATTGCGATAAGCATGGATTCAATGATGTTCCGCGGCGGCTACCGTCTGCGCAGCGATCGCAGCGGAAGGCGCTGCCGCGCTGAAGCGCACACAAATCGTCGCCAGTGCCGCAACGATCAACGGAGTCGCCGCGACAAGGTAGATCGATATCGGCAGCCAGTGCTCCCCCAGCATAACGCCGCCGAGCATCGGACCGAAGACAGAACCGACGCGGCCGGCGCCGAGCGCCCAGCCCACACCGGTTGCGCGCATCTCGGTCGGATAGAGCATGGCCGCGAGCGCATTGATGCCGCCCTGGCCGCCGACCACGAACAAGCCGACGAGAAAGACACCGAGCGCCGATAACGAAATGCTGGCGCTGACGACGCCGAGGAAGGCCAAGGCGCATCCGCCCAGGAAGTAATTGACAGCGAGCGCGCCATTGGCGCTATAGCGCGTCATGGCGATACCAAGCAGCAGTGGCGAGATAATGCCGCCGAGCGAGAACAGCGCGGCAATGCCAGCCGCTTGCTCCGTTTCGGCGCCCGAGAAGAGATGGACGAACGTCGGCGCCCAGGAAGCCACCAATGTAAGGACGAAGAGGTTCATCGCATTGCTGATCCAGAGCGCCACAGTCGCTGCGGCCCGCTTCTCGCGGAAGAGGGCGACAACCGGCATGGCGCCCGACTTCTCTTCTTGAATCGTGTAGCTGGTGACGCCGGCGAGATCGACCGCCGGATCAATGCGGCGCAAGGTGGTCGCGACATCGTCGTTGCGGTCGCCGCGCAAGACGAGGAAGCGAATCGACTCCGGCATCGTGAAAAGGAGCAGCACGACCATCACGAGCGGCGTCAACCCGCCCAGCCAGAATGCGCCTTGCCAGCCATAATCGTGAACGAGCAGCGCCGCGATATAGCCGCCGCCGCCCGCGCCCATGGT
>CAYMNX010000560.1:0-4321 GCA_964391905.1 uncultured Rhizobiaceae bacterium | reverse complement strand
CGAATAGACGACGGCAAGGTGCTTCCCGGTTTGAGTTCCCCCGAAAAATCCCCATATGTCGTGAGCATGGCAAGAATCCATCCGCATGCCGGCGCCAGCTATCGCATCATCCGGCGTCCCGATATGACCTTCGGCACCGAGGTCACGATCGAAGGGATGAGTCCCACGATCATAACTGGATTTGCGACTGAAGCCATGGCCGAGGCTTGGATCGAAAAGCACCGCCGCGAAATCGAGGATTTTCCTTCAGAACGACGGGGCCGTCCGAAAAGGAGACGTTGATGCGCACATTTTCATCGCTCGACCGAAAAGCTCGGCAGCGCTAGACCATCGCGGACCTGCGGTATCTGAATCTTAGGAGAAGTATATGGCTATCGGCACGGTAAAATGGTTCAACTCCCAAAAGGGGTATGGCTTCATCGCACCGGATGGCGGCGGTAAGGACGTTTTCGTTCATATTTCCGCTCTCGAGCGTGCGGGGATCCCCAATCTCAACGAGGGCCAGCGCGTCAAATTCGAGGTTGCGCGCGATCGCGGAAAAGAGGCGGCGGCAAATCTGTCGCTCGCCTGACTGATTGGAGCAGAAAGGGGCACGCGCAGGAGCGGCCGGAAGCTACTCGAATAGGCGGTCGGCAAGCTCCGTTTCGAGCGCCATGCGCTCGTGGCCATCCAAAACCGATTTCAGCCGGTACTGCAAGATGCCGCGCTCGCGCGGCATGATTCGCACAACCTTAAACGATCCCAGCGGCTTCGGGTGAAGTGGGCCAGCGATAAATTCGACCGATTGGCCAAGCTTGAATTTATGTGCGTTCCCCACGGTGCCACCTCTCAAGTCGTCGCGCGATATCGGCCCCGCGCCCGGCCTTTTCTTTCTCACGATTCGGAAGCGGCGCCTTCATCCTCCGCGCCAGGCGACGGGCCGTCGACCTCGGAATCCAAATTCTCGCCTTTACGCTGTGCCGCCCGCGCCGCGCGGCGATCGAGCTTTTTCTGTTGCTTCTCAGCCTGGGCGCGCTTGCGATCGGCGCGCTGCATACGGTAGTTGGGCTTGAATGGCATGCATCTCCTACGCGCCAGGGCGCGGCAGCGAAACCGGTCATTTCGAAACGAGGTCTAATTTGGCCCAGCGCCGCGATGCGCGTGGACCCAATCGCCGGGATTTATCGGTCGGACTATGGTCCTTCAGGGAGCCTCTGGCAAGGTAAGGCCACCGCTCATGCGAAAGCGCCGTGCACCGTGCCGGTTCCGCTCGCGGGGGCCGCGAATTCGCCCGATTCCAGCCAATTTGGCAATGTCATGTTGCTCCGGAACTTTCTGACGACCATCAAATTAGCTTTTCGTGCACACGGCAAAATTCTATCGGGAACGGGCAAAACATACGCGCGACTTGGCCGGTCGCGTCCATCAATCCGATCTGCAGGAGCGCTTCACCCGCTTAGCCGACGATTATGACGACATCGCCGATGATATAGAGAGCGGCGCCACCGAGATCAGACATCCGGAGATTTGGCAAAAGCACGAGACCTAATGCCGGCCTGATACCTAGATTGTCTCCTCCCTTCGGCGAAGCGGCCAAGCCAGCTTGCCGCTCGGACTGATGAGGTACTGAACCTTATGGCCCTGCCGCTCATATGTTTCGGCAACGCTGACGGCTTCGACCAAGCTCGCACATGGGCGTGAGTCGACCTCTTTGGACTGCTCCGGATCGAAATAGTGAACCGACCACTCACTCATTCGCGATTGCTTCCTTTCGATGATCGTTGGCGCCAAGCTTGACACACTCGCCGGTTGAGCGCATCCATTTCGGCAAAACCTTTATAAAGGGGAGCTGATATGAAATCACCGACCGTGCAGAACTATGGAATTCATGTCGATGGTCGCGATACCGGGATCACTTTCGCGACAACGACCGATGCCGCGGCCGGCGCTCTGCATCTAGCCAATAGCGGCTTCCTGCACATCAGTATTTTCGATCGGACTTCCGGCCGTGTCGTCGAGCATGTGAGGCCGAGCCCGAATGTGGCTTGAATCAGGTCGACGCAGCGCGCTTCTCCTCGATCATCGAGGCAGGAGCTAGCCCTCGAAGCCGGGTAGAGGGAGGCGAGTCTCAGTTGAGATCGCCGACTATTCCGCTACCAGCCGATTGCGCTGCACGCCGAGGCCGTCGATCTCGGCTTCGATCATATCGCCCGCCTTGATGTATTTGCCGGTGATGAGGCCGATGCCGTTGGGCGTGCCGGTCGAGATGATATCGCCCGGCTCGAGCGTCAGCTGATTGGAGATATGCGCCACTTGCGCCTCGGGCGAGTGGATCATGTCGCGCGTGTTGCCGTCCTGGCGGATCTCGCCATTGACCTTGAGGGTCAGGCGCAGATTGCGGCAATCCGGAACGAACTGACGCGGCACGAAGAAGGGCCCGAGCGGCGCGAAATCGTCATGGCATTTGCTGCCGAACCAGTCGGGGCCCGGCACGGGCAGCTCGCCCGGCTTGCGGAAGCCGCGCACGGTGAGATCGTTGCAAATGACGTAGCCCGCGACGTGATCCATCGCGCGGTCCACGGGAATGCGCTTGCCCTTGCGCCCAATCACCAGCCCGAGCTCGACCTCGCCGTCGATATCGTCATAGCCCAAAGGCTTCACGACATCGTCATAGGGGCCGGTCACGCAGCTCGCCGTCTTCTCGAAGAGGTAAGGCCGGCGGACGATGCCGTCGTCCTTCTTCTTTTTTTCGTCGCCCGGCCGCGGATAGTTGATCGCGGCGTAAAACATTTTCGGCGGACGCGGAATCGGCGCATGCACATGAAGGCTCTCGAGCGGTGCCACCGCTGCGCGCCAACGCGGATCGTCGAGCCCCTGGCGCTCGAGCAAGCTTGCCGCCTCGCTCAAGGCCTCGAAGCTGCGATCCCATTCGCCGAGGAGGCCGAGCATGCTGCTCGCATCGATGCCGCGCAGGCGAAGATAGGGCAGCATCGCCTGCAGCGCGATCGCCTTGTCGCCCTGCACCATCACGACGAAGCGCGGACTCCCGGCGCTCGACACCGTCGCCAGCTTGAACGCGCCGCTCATCGCCCGTGCTCCCGGGTTTGCTTATTCATGTTCTCCTCCCTTGGACCAAATCGCGTTTCCTATTTTCGTCACCCCCGGGGCTTGTCCCGGGGGTCCACGTGGATGGCCGGGACATGCCCGGCCATGACGATGTGGGGTCCATAACCCGTTACGCTGGAACACCGCGCGCCGCGGCCCTCAACCCGCCTTCACCTTCTGGAAATGCGGCATCACCTCTTCGGCGAAAAGCTGCATCGAGGCCGTCGCCTCGTCGAGCGGCATGTCGTGGAAATTGATCTGGAGGCTGATCCGATCGACGCCGCCGCAGAGATGGTTGAAGCTCTCGATCTGCTCGCGCAGGCTCGCCGGGTTGCCGACCCAGATGACGCCCGCCTTCAAGCGTTCGGCGAAGCTCGCCCGCCGCATGCTCTCGACCATCTTGTCGCCCGACGGATAATCCTTCGAGGGCGGCGGCACGTAGGAGAGATGCGCGTCGAGCAATGTCTTGAAGTAATTGTCGACGCGCGGCTTTGCCCGCTCCTCCGCCTCTTTCTGGGTCGGCGCGCAATACATATGGAGGCCGATCATCACCTGGCCGCGGCCCGGACGGCCCTCTTTCGCCCACGCCTCGCGATAGACGTCGATCACCTTGCGCGCCTGCTCCGGGCCGCCGATCGGCACGGTCATGATCGAATGCCCGCCTTTGGCCGCGGCGATCTGCGATTCGGCGCTGGCCGTGGTCGCGATCAAGAAAGGCGGCCGCGGCTTTTGCGTCGGGCGCGGCAAGGAAGTGACGTTCTCGAAGCTGTGGAACGCGCCCCTGCTCGTCACATTCTCTTCCTCGAGCAGGCGGCGGATCTGCTCGACGCCCTCGTTGAAGCGGGCGCGGCTCTCATCCATGCTGCGGCCGAAGCGCTTGAACTCATGCGGCATGAAGGCGCGGGCGAAGCCGACTTCGAGCCGCCCATTCGAGATCGCGTCGAGCATGCCGATCTCGCCGGCGAGCTTTAAGGGATGATTGAAGACCGGCAGCACCGCGCCGGTGATGAGCCGCATCTTCTTGGTGCGCTGCGCCGCGGCCGAGAGAAACACGATCGGATTGGTGCTGTAGCCGCCATAGGGGTGGAAATAATGCTCGACGGTGCGGACATGGCCGAAGCCCATGCGGTCGCCGCGCTCGGCGAGGGTGAGACTCTCGGTCCAATAATCCCGCGCCGATTTTTCCGCCGGACTCACATCCGGAAAGAATTGAATGCCGAACTCCATGAACGCCTCC
>CAYMNX010000559.1:0-2702 GCA_964391905.1 uncultured Rhizobiaceae bacterium | reverse complement strand
GAAGGACGAACCCTCGAGCAGAAGAAGGCGCTCTACAAGTCCATCGCCGAGGGACTGCGGCGCGAATTGGGGCTTCGCAGCGAGGATGTTCTGATCAATCTCGTCGAAGTGAAGAAGGAGAACTGGTCCTTCGGCAACGGCGTGGCGCAATATTCCTTGTAGCACGATTGAAAGCGGATCTTGGCCCTGAGACAAAGGAGCGCCGCCCATGTTGTTCTTGGTTGATTTCCATATCGAATATCCGGCGGCGATGGCCCAGAAAGACCTCTTCGCGATCTGGGCGCGGGAAGCGGATGCGGCTCTGAAGGCCAAAGAATCCGGTGTCGTGGTCGATCTTTGGAAATGCGTCGGCACGCGCCGCGTCGTGGCCATTCTCGAGGTCGATAGCCATGATACGCTCGACCAGATCCTGATGGATCTGCCGATCATGAAGGAGCACGGCCACCACGTGCATGTCGATGTGGCGGCGCTTCGCCGCTACGCGGATTTCGCGGCCGACGTCAAGAAGCGTCTGCAATAACCCCACAAGCCGACGCCGGTAGGCAACCATTGCGAGAAGCGCAGTTGACATAAGTGCATATACACCTATATCCAGCTATGCCGATGAAGGCTCCGGCAGTGCTTTGAGGAGAATCTCATGACGCCAGCACGCTCGGTCGTTATCGCCACTCCCGTTCGCACTGCGATCGGGACTTTCGGCGGCAGCCTCAAGGAGGTACCCGCAACTGAGCTCGGCGCGGTCGCGATCCGCGCGGCCGTCGAGCGCGCCGGGGTCGATCCCAGCGCGATCGACACGGTGGCCATGGGGAACGTCGTGCAGGCGGGAAACAAGATGAATCCCGGCCGCCAGGCGGCGATCGATGGCGGCTTGCCGGTCGCGGTGCCGGCCATGACGGTGAACCGCGTCTGCGGCTCGGGCGCGCAGGCTATCGTCTCGGCGGCGCAGGAAATTATGACCGGCGCCATCGATGCCGCGATTGCGGGCGGGATGGAGAATATGGATTTGGCGCCTTACCTCATCGGGCGCGGGCGCTGGGGCTACCGCTTGGGCAACGGCCAGCTCTATGACAGCATGCTGCGCGACGGCCTCAACGATGCTTTTTCCGATCAGGCCTCGGGCTGGCATACCGAGGATCTCGTTCGCGACTTTCAGATCAGCCGTGAGGCGCAGGATCAATGGGCGTTCCGGTCGCAACAGCGTTTTGGGGCGGCGCAAGCCGCGGGCAAGTTCAAAAACGAGATCGTCGCGGTTTCCGTGCCGGGCCGTAAAGGTCCGACCGTTTTCGAGACCGACGAGCACAACCGGCCCGACACGACGCTCGAAGCGCTGGCGAAGCTGAAGCCTGCTTTTCGCGAGCCGGGCACGATCACCGCCGGCAATTCGCCCGGCCTTAACAGCGGCGCTGCGGCGATGGTCGTGGCGGATCGGGATTGGGCCGAAAGGCGTGGCCTCGTGCCGATGGCGCACCTTGTCTCCTATGGCATCGCGGCGGTCGAGCCCGGCATGTTCGGCTTGGGGCCGATCCCCGCCGTAAAGCGGGCGCTCGCGCGCGCCGGATGGAAACTCGCCGATGTCGAGCGCGTCGAGATCAACGAGGCGTTTGCCGCAATTGCGATCGTCGTCGCGCGCGAGCTCGGCTTTTCCCCCGACATCGTCAATGTCGAAGGCGGCGCGATTGCTCACGGTCATCCGATCGGCGCGACCGGCGCCGTTTTGACGACGCGTCTGCTCCATTCGATGCGCCGCGACGGGCTGAAACGTGGCGTCGTCACGCTTTGCATCGGCGGCGGGCAAGGCATCGCACTCGCGTTCGAAAACCTCGCATCGTGAGCAAGAAGGAGCCTCTCCCATGCGTATTCTCGTCGTCGGCGCCGGTGCCATCGGCGGCTATTTCGGCGGCAGGCTGCTCGAGGCCGGGCGCGATGTGACTTTCCTCGTTCGGCCACGGCGCGCGGCCGAGCTCGCGCGCGGTGGGTTGGTGATAAAGAGCCCGGTCGGCGACTTCACGCGGCCGGCGCCGCCGATCGTCCTGGCCGACGAGCTCGACCAGGCCTTCGATCTCATCCTTCTGAGCCTCAAAGCCTATGATCTCGACAGCGCGATCCAATCCTTCGCGCCGGCAGTCGGGCCAAACACAGCGATCCTTCCGCTCCTCAACGGCATGCGGCATCTCGATTTGCTCGACGAGCGCTTTGGTCAGGATCGCGTGCTGGGCGGCCAATGCATAATCGCTGCGACGTTGGGCGAGAATGGCGCCATCGTCCATCTGAACGAGAATCACGATCTCACCTTCGGCGAGCGCGATGGGCGGATGTCCGATCGCGTTCGGGCGATCGCAAGCATCATGTCCGGTACGGCTTTCGCCAGTCACCCGAGCGAGCTCATTCTGCAAGACATGTGGGAGAAGTGGATATTTCTCGCGGCGCTCGCGGCCGGCACCTGTCTGATGCGCGCAGCGATCGGCGATATTCTCGAAGTGCCGCGCGGCAAGGATATCCTGCTCGGCCTTCTCGATGAGTGCCGCGGCATCGCCGGTGCCAATCGATATGCGCCACGCGAGGCGACTTTGGCGCGATCGCGTGATTTCCTGACCGCCGCCGGCTCGACGCTGACCGCCTCGATGCTCCGCGACATCGCGCGGAATGCGCCAATTGAGGCGGACCATATTATCGGCGATTTGCTGCGGCGCGGCGCAAAGGCC
>CAYMNX010000558.1:0-3994 GCA_964391905.1 uncultured Rhizobiaceae bacterium | reverse complement strand
CCACCGCCGGTGACGACGCTGGCGCAGTCGAGCCCGCGCTCGCCGGCGCCGGCCGCGTCCCCCCAGCCACCAGCGGCGCCGCCGACCGCCGCGCCGCCGCTGACAGCAGCGATACCGCCGCTCGAGAGCGCGGCTCCCCGGTTGCGCGATGAAGCGCAGGTCGCCGCGGCCGGCTCGAGCGTGCCGGCGCCGGCGGCTCCACCCGACAAGACGACGTTCAAGGAATGCAGCGATTGCCCAACCATGGTGTTGGTCGCGGCCGGCAGCTTCTCCATGGGGCAGACGGGCGATTCGACGGCGATGCCCGTGCACCGCGTCGCGATCCGCCGTTTCGCCTTGGGCCAACGCCCGGTCACGATCGGCGAATGGAAAGCATGCGTCGCCGACGGCGGATGCAGCAGCGTTCGCTTGACGGATTCGGACGATCGGGCGTCGATGCACAATCTCAGCTGGGACGATGCCCAGCAATATGTCGCCTGGCTATCGAAGAAAACGGGACACAGCTATCGCCTCCCAACCGAGGCGGAATGGGAATATGCCGCGCGCGGCAATACCGCGACGCGTTATTGGTGGGGCGATCAGGTCGGCGTTGGCCTTGCCAACTGCACCGATTGCGGCGGCAAGCAGGACAAATCGCGCCCGCTTCCCGTCGACAGCTACAAGCCCAATCCTTTCGGGCTGCTCGGCGTTCATGGCGGCGTGTCGCAATGGACGGCTGATTGCTGGTTCCCGAATTACGACGGGGCGCCGACGGATGGCAGCGCACGCGATCGCAAGAATTGCGACCGTCACGTCTTGCGCGGCGGGTCGTTCCGCAACGATCGCAACAACATTACGGCGGCGGTCCGTAACTATTACGATACGTCGGTGCGCTATCCCGGCAACGGCTTCCGCGTCGCCGCCGACTTGCTTTAGAGGCGTCCCAAGCAGTTGGACGACGATATCGCGTCGTTCCCCGCGACCCTTCCGCGCAGCCGCGGGTCTATCTCGCGTTCCGAGAACACGCGGATGGCCGGCACGGGGCTGGCCATCAAGAAAGGGAAGGCCCGCGTTCCAGCCGATCGAAATCCGCTCGAAGCCCGCCTTACGCTACTCGACGTGGATCGTGATCTTCTTCGACATCACGGGCGGATCATGCGGGACGTGGTTGGCATCGCCCATCAACAGCTGCAAGGTGTGGGTCCCGGGCGGCAGATCGATATAGGTCTCGGTCTGGCCGTTGCCGAAGTGAAGATGGTTCTTGTCGTTGGGAATCTCCTCGTCGAGCGGCGGAAGATCCGTATCGATCAGCAGATGGTGGTGGCCGGTATTCGCCGTATCGACGCCGGCAGGCGCGACACCGAAGTTGCGCGTGCCGAACCAGACCTTGATATGCCGCGTTCGCACCCTTTCCCCATCGTTCGGCCAGCCGATATAGCAATAGGCGTCGGCAGGGGCAGGGGTGCGCTTCACGCCGCTCGTTGCGGCAGCGGCTGACTGCGCCGGCGTCGCCTGGGCGACGAGCGCAGGGGTTGCGGCGTGGTCATGCGCCATCGCCGGCACGGCGACGCTCAACGCGGCGAGGAGAGCGAAGCGGCTCGGCATGAGACAGCTGAAGCGGGTGTGGAATGAGCTCATTGCGGCACCGTGATCGTGATCTTCTTCGACATGATCGGGGGATTGTGCGGGACATGATCCGCGTCGCCGAGCAGGAGCTGCAGCGTGTGCTTGCCGGGAGGCAGCTCGATGCGGACCTCGGTCTGACCCGCGCCGAAATGCAAATGGTTCTTGTCGTTCGGTATCGGCTCATCCAGCGGCGGCAGATCGGCATCGATGATCAGATGATGATGCCCGGTATTCGGCCGGTCGACGCCGGCGGGCGCTACCCCGGCACCGCTCAGCCCCATGCGGAGCCAGAATTTGCCGCCGGAAATGACGGCACCGTCTGTCGGCCAAATGATGTAGGCCTGCGCTCCCTGTGGCGCGGGCCGGCGCTCATCCGCGCCCGCTGGGTTGCAGGCGATGAAGCACGCGACACCGATCGCAGCAATCCCGACGATAGCTCGCATCGTTTCCCTCCTATCCCTCGGTGTCCCGCGCTGGGACACCGTCCCCTAAGACGGATGTTGCACGGCTCGCGCGATGCGGTGCTGATGATTGCCTAATGAAATATCATGGCACGGAACCCGCGAGAGAAAAAAGGTACAATATTTGGGTTGGGGCAGGTGTTAGCTGGATCACAGCGCGCGCAAGCCCGGACGTCTAGCATCCGTCAGTTACGCGTTCCGATCCGGCCGCTGTGGCGAGGAGCTTGCGATGACCCATTCCGACATGATCACCCTGGTTGCGGCTCGCGAGACCGCGATGGCGTCCCTGGCGATTAGAGCACGAGCCGCGGTCGCACCGCGGCTCGCGTTTCTTCCGTTCCGAAGGAGGCTTCCATGACAAACGCGTCGAGAGCGGCGTTGGCGGTGCTTTTCTGCACGGCGGCCGTCGTTGCCGCGCGGCCGGGCAAAGCGGAGGATGCGGTGCTGGTATCGTCGACCGTCGAGCGCTACGTGCCCGGCAGCGTCATTACCGAAGACCAAACCCTGGTTTTGCCGACCGGCACGAGCGCGACGCTGCTGTTCCGCTCGGGCGGCATCGTCCGGGTGAAGGGGCCATTTGAAGGACGCCTCGACATCGTGAAGCCCACGGGCGCGCCCGGCGGCGCCGAAGGCTTCGTGCAGGCTTTGCGCGGCCAAGGCGTCGATGCCTCCGTGATCGGCGCGACGCGCGGCTTCACGCTGCCCTCGGCGCGCGAGGCGATGACAGGCGCCCCCGTCGATGTCGATGTGCGGAGTTCGGCGATTTATTGCATCGGGCAAAATGATTCGCTCTGGCTGCGCGGCTCGTCCGTCACCAATGGAATCATCCGGCTGCGCCATGGCCACAGCCTTCGCGAAGTGGCATGGCCGAAGGGCGCCGCTCGCGTTGCCTGGCCCGCCGACGTCTTGATCGAAGACGGCGATCGCTTCGATGTGGTCGATAGCAGCGGCGCCGCGACGGCGACGATGATTTTCCACCGCTTCGATCCGCCAGCTTCCGCCACGGCATGGATCGCGGCGGGCCTTCTCTCGGGCTGCCGCAGCCAGGTCGAGCCGGCGCTACGTGAGCTCGCGCTCGAGCTCGACAAAAGCGCCGGCAATTAACGAAGCTCGGGCTTCGATTCCTGCCGCGGGGCCCCCCGAATGTGGACAAGCTATCTGCGAATGAGGCGTGACAGCGAATAAACGTGGCCCTAGCTTCTCGCCAGAGAGGTGCGCGGCGCGAAGGCCCGCGCTTGGGACGGGGAAAAGCAATTGCCGCGTGGTACCGACAACACGAAACGTCGTCAAAGAGCGATCGGCCGTCCCGCACGAAAAAAAAGCGTTGGCAAAGAAACGATCGTCTTGAAGACGGTCGAGCTGCTGCGCGTGCTGCCGCCGGAAAAGTTGTCGCTGACCCTGGCGGCCAAAAACGCCGGCGTTCATCTGACGCTCATCAAATATTACTTCGCGGATCGCACAAGGCTCCTGGTGGATGTCGCGAGACATCTGACGCTTGAACTCGGCGAGAGGGTTCGGGCAAGCGAGAATGACCGATCGCCGGCGCTCGAAAGGTTGCGCATTCGCATCGATGCAATGGTGGACTTTTACTTCTTAAATCCGTTCTACCACCGACTCATGTTGGAGATCATTGCCGACGAGAAGCATGAACTTGCGGGCGAGCTCATCAGCGTATGGATTTCCAAGACATTAGAAATCTATAACGGGATCATAACCGCCGGCATTGGCGAAGGCGTTTTGCGTGCCGTTGATCCGCGATTCACCTACCTCGCCTTTATGGGGTTGTGCGAGCAATTTCATCTTGGCGTGCGGCTCTTCGAGAGAGCCGAGATCGGACCCCGGGAATCGACCGAGCAATCTGCCGCTAAATATAAGAAGTTTCTATATGACCTTGTGTTTTATGGCATCGCCATGCCGCCGGATGAGCA
>CAYMNX010000557.1:0-3112 GCA_964391905.1 uncultured Rhizobiaceae bacterium | reverse complement strand
TTCCTCTCGGCGGCGAGCGGCATTGTCGGGCTCGAGACCTTGTTGCCTTTGGCGCTCGAGCTTTACCATAACGGTCATGTACCGCTGCTGCGCGTGCTTGCGGCACTGTCGCAGCGCCCCGCCGAGATCCTGCGCTTGCCGGCCGGCTCGCTGGCGCCAGGCATGCCGGCCGATCTCGTGCTGTTCGATCTCGATCAACCGTGGCGGATCGCCGTCGATGCATTTCATTCGAAATGCCGCAACTCGCCCTTCGACGGCAGGCCGACGCAAGGTCGCGTGCTGCGCACCATCATCGCCGGCAAGACGATTTACGCCGCCGACGCGAAGACGCAGCGATCGTGAAGCCCTCGTCATTGCGAGCGCAGCGAAGCAATCCAGAGCAAGCGCATTCCTGGATCGCTTTGTTGCTATGCTCCTCGCAATGACGCGGTGGGGATCGGCATCATCATGGACGCTCCGCTCAGCGCGATCCTTCTCTGCGCGCTTCTCTCTTATCTCGCGGGCTCGATCCCATTCGGTCTTATCCTGACGCGCGCCGCGGGTCATGGCGACATCCGCCAAGTCGGCTCGGGCAATATCGGCGCGACCAATGTGCTGCGCACCGGCGACAAAAAGCTCGCCGCCGCGACCTTGCTGTGCGATGCGCTCAAGAGCCTCATCCCCGTGTTGATCGGGCAGCATCTCAGCCCTGAGCTTGCAGCAACGGCCGCGATCGCCGCGACGCTTGGCCATATCTTTCCGGTCTGGCTCGGCTTCAAAGGCGGCAAGGGCGTTGCGACCGGCTTCGGCGCGCTCATCGGCTATCTCTGGCCAGTGGCGGTCGCGGCGATCGTCACCTGGATCGCCGTCGCGCTCATCTTTCGCTACTCCTCGCTCGCCGCCGTGATCGCCGCCATCACCGCGCCGCTTTGGGCCTGGCTCTTCGCGACAACGCCGGCACAGCCGCTCGTCGTGCTCTTCATCGCGATCATCGTCGTCGCGCGTCATTACGACAACATCGCGCGCCTCGTCCGCGGCGTGGAAAGCAAAATCGGCTCTAAGAAAACAAGCGCTTAGCGCGAGCTTGTTGACGGGACGCCATGGCTTCGCGCATCTTCGCGCCCCATGTCGCCGAGCCCACGCACCTTGAATCCGGCCGAGCGGCTCGATTGGCTGCGGCTCATCCGCAGCGAGAATGTCGGGCCGATCACCTTCTATCAATTGCTCCAGCGCTTCGGCTCGGCCGAAGCGGCGCTCGCGGCGTTGCCGGAATTCGCGCGGCGCGGCGGCCGCGGCAAGCCGCTCGCGATCGGCACGCGCGCCGCCGCCGAGCGCGAGCTACAACGCCTCGACGATAATGGCGCGCGCCTCGTTGCGTGGGGCGAGCCCGATTATCCTTCAGCGCTTGCGGCGGTCGATGACGCGCCGCCGCTGATCGCGGTGAAAGGCGTGACAGCATTGTTGCAACGCCCGTCGATCGCCGTCGTCGGCGCGCGCAACGCCTCGGCCAATGGCCGGCGCTTTGCCCGCGACATTGCGCTGCAACTGGGCAGACAGGATTTGCTCGTCGTGTCGGGACTTGCGCGTGGCATTGATGCTGCAGCGCATCAAGGCGCGCTCGCGACCGGCACCGCAGCTGTGCTCGCGGGCGGCATCGATCAAGTCTATCCCGAAGAGAACCGCGCCTTGCATGAGGAGATCGCGGCGCGCGGCGCGCTCATCGCCGAGATGCCGATCGGCACCGAGCCGCAAGCGCGGCACTTTCCGCGCCGCAATCGCATCATCTCCGGGATGAGCATGGGCGTGCTCGTGGTCGAGGCGGCACTGCGTTCGGGCTCGCTCATCACCGCGCGCTTCGCTTTGGAGCAAGGCCGCGAAGTCTTCGCCGTTCCCGGCTCGCCGCTCGACCCGCGCTGTCGCGGCACCAACGATCTCATTCGCAAAGGCGCGACGTTGGTCGAGCAGATCGATGACATAACGCGCGAGCTCTCATCCTATTTCAAATTGCCCGCGGCTTCGCGCAAGAAAACTGCGCCGGACGCGCCCATCGCGCAAGCCGTGGGCGAGAACGAAATGGGCCGGGCCCGGGACGTGGTTAGTAATTTATTATCTCCTCATCCTGTACCGGTTGACGAATTGGTGCGGCAATGCCAATTGTCGCCCCCGCTCGTGGTTATGGTGCTGCTTGAACTCGAGTTGGCTGGACGCATCGAGCGCCATTTCGGGAATCAGGTCTCCTTGCTTTGAGCGTCGAGGATCGCCATGTGATTGCGGAATTCGGGCTGAAAGGTTACGAGAAAGTTAACGCGCATGGACGTTGTCATCGTTGAATCGCCCGCCAAGGCGAAGACAATCAACAAATATCTCGGCAAGGGCTTCACCGTCCTCGCGAGCTATGGCCATGTCCGTGATTTGCCGCCGAAGGATGGATCGGTGCGGCCCGATCAAGGCTTTGCCATGTCCTGGGAAGTCGAGGACAAGGCCGACAAGCGCCTCAAGGACATCGCCAAGGCGGTGAAGGGCGCGAGCCATCTCTATCTCGCAACCGACCCTGATCGCGAAGGCGAAGCGATCTCCTGGCACGTGCAGGAAGTTTTGCGTCAACGCAACGCGCTGAAAGGCGTCGACGTCAAGCGCGTCGTGTTCAATGAGGTGACGAAGACCGCTGTGCAGGATGCGTTCAAGCATCCGCGCGCCTTGGATCGCGAGCTCGTCGATGCTTATCTCGCGCGCCGCGCGCTCGACTATCTCGTCGGCTTCACCCTCTCACCGGTGCTATGGCGCAAGCTTCCGGGCAGCCGCTCGGCGGGCCGGGTGCAATCGGTCGCGCTGCGTCTCATCTGCGAGCGCGAAGCCGAGATCGAGGTCTTCAAGCCGCGCGAATACTGGTCGGTCGAAGTCGAGTTCACGACCACGACTGGCGAGAAATTTTTCGCGCGCCTCACGCATTTGAACGGCAAGCGCCTCGAGCGCTTCGATCTGCCGAACGAAGCGGCGGCGCGCGCCGCCGCCGATGCGATCGCGAAAGCGACCGGCTGGACGGTCAAGGAGATCGAGCGCAAGCAGGTTCGCCGCAACCCGCCGCCGCCCTTCACCAACTCGTCTTTGCAGCAGGAAGCCTCGCGCAAGCTCG
>CAYMNX010000556.1:0-1894 GCA_964391905.1 uncultured Rhizobiaceae bacterium | reverse complement strand
CGCTGAAGATTCGCGCCTCGCCTGTGCTACGCGGGGACCAACCCTCACCCTGTCCCCTCTCCCGCAAGCGGGAGAGGGGACGCAACTTCCGCGCCGCGATCCATCTAGCCCCTCTCCCGTTGACGGGAGAGGGAGGGGCCCACGCGAAGCGTGGGAAGGTGAGGGAGGGGCGCCCGTCAAGCGGTTGTCACCATTCTTAATTTTATTCATGCTTGGCAATAAATCGTTATTCCTTTTGTTAATCGGTCATGTTCTATGCTCCACCGCCTCATGAGTTCCCGTCGCGATGACTGAAGCCCTCGCCACCCTCATCCTTGCCGCCGGCAAAGGCTCGCGCCTCAAATCCCTGCGGCCGAAGGTGCTGCACGCGGTCGCCAACCGGCCGATGATCGGCCATGTACTCGAGGCGGCGCAGGCGCTCAAGCCCGAGCGGCTCATCGTCGTCATCGGGCCCGAGATGGAAACGGTGGGAAAAGCCGCGGCGCCGGCCGAGATCGTGGTGCAGGCGGAGCAGCGCGGCACCGGCGATGCGGTGGCGGCGACGCGCCGGACGCTCAACGGCTTTGCCGGCACGGTGCTGGTGCTCTATGGCGACACGCCGCTCGTCAGCGCCGCGACGCTCGAGCGCCTTCTCGCCGCGCGGCGCCGCGCCGCCGCCGCGGTCGCGGTCATCGGCATGCGCCCCGCCGAGCCCGGGCCCTATGGCCGCCTCGTCCTCGGCGCGGATGGCACGCTCGAGGCGATCATCGAGGCGAATGACGCGAGCGACGCGCAGCGCCAAATCGGCCTCTGCAATTCGGGCGTCATGGCGATCGACGGCCGCCATCTCTTCGCCCTGATCGACGCCGTCACCACCAGCAATTCCCAGGCCGAATATTACCTCACCGACATCGTCGCGATCGCGCGCGGCCGCGGCCTTCCTTGCATCGCGATCGAGGCCGATGCCGCCGAGCTGATGGGCGTCAATTCCCGCGCCGAGCTCGCCGCGGCCGAGGCGCAGATGCAGCGCCGCTTGCGCAGCGCGGCGTTGGAGGCGGGCGTCACCTTCACCGCGCCCGAGACCGTGTTCCTCTCGGCCGATACCAGAATCGGCCGCGACAGCGTCGTCGGCCCCTTCGTCGTCTTCGGCCCCGGCGTGTCGGTGGGCGAAGGCGTCGAGATCCCGGCCTTTTGCCACATGACCGGCGCCACCATCGGCGATCACGCCAGCATCGGGCCGTTCGCGCGGCTGCGCCCCGGCGCGCCGCTCGGCCGTCACGTCCATATCGGCAATTTCGTCGAGGTGAAGAACGCGACCTTGGCCGACGGCGTCAAGGCCAATCACCTGACCTATCTCGGCGATGCCGCGGTGGGCACAAAAACCAACATTGGCGCCGGCACCATCACCTGCAATTACGACGGCATCAGCAAATATCATACCGAGATTGGCGCCGGCGTCTTCGTCGGCACCAACACGGCGCTGGTCGCGCCGGTCAAGGTCGGCGATGGCGCGATCATCGCCGCGGGCTCGGTCATCACCGCGGATGTGCCGGCCGACGCGCTCGCCCTCGGCCGCGCGCGGCAGGTGACCAAGAAAGCGCGCGCCGCGAAATGGCGCGCCAAGCAGCTCGCCGCGAAAGCGAAGGCGGCGGCGCCCGAGCAAGCGAAGGGGAAGGCGACGAAACCCAAGGCGAAGCGAAAGAAGCGATAGCGAGGCTCGTACCTTCATGTGCGGCATTGTCGGCATCATCGGGCGCCAAGCGGTCGCGCCCTATCTCCTCGACGGGCTGAAGCGCCTCGAATATCGCGGCTATGATTCGGCCGGCATCGCGACGCTCGTCAACGGCGCGATCGAGCGCCGCCGCGCCGAAGGCAAGCTGCAAGCCTTGGCCGATCTCATCGAGAAGAAGCCGGT